>CAIYNH010000253.1 GCA_903927495.1 uncultured beta proteobacterium | reverse complement strand
TGTTTCCAATATTTTGATGTTGGTCTTGATGATAGGGCACATCTACATGGGGACGCTTGGCACCAAAGGCTCGCTGGAAGGCATGCGAACCGGCTACGTTGATGAAACCTGGGCTGAGCAACACCACAAGCTTTGGTATGACGATATCAGGAGTGGCAAGATTGCGACCCACCGTTCTCAGGTGTCAGGCTCAAATCCGTTAGTGCAACCCGTTCAAGTTTGAGAAAGTTGTTATGAAAATATCTCTGAAACAATGGTTGACCGGTGCCGCTGTGCTGCTGATGGGCACCGTCGCAATAGCCAAACTGCCGGGACTCTCCGATGAAGCCAAAGCGAAGGCGGCTGAGGCCAGTGCCAAGGCTGCCTGGTCGGGAAAGGTTGAAGGCTATCAGTTGTGCAAGTCGCAGGACAAAGTGGCGGCCTACGTGAAAGCACCCCATGCAGTAGACAAAGCAGTCAAGTCAAGCGAAAAACCTGCATCCAAAGATCCCAAAGCCCCGGCGCCGGCCTCTGGTTGCGTTGACCCTGGCCCCTTCATTTATCCGCCTGTTGTGGTTGCTGCACCCGCTGTACCTGCATCTGCTGCTCCTGCAAATGTAGCGCCACAGAAGAAGCCCTAACACCATTGCTGCCCTATCTGACGCAAGCCCGAGCGCCGTTAACGCGCGACATTTGCGCCGTTAACGAGTTTGGTGAGACTTGTACGCTTGCCATTCCGGCTGAGCGGGCACTGACGCTTTATGTTGACAAGCGGGAACTTGTCACGCTCATGACGCTTGGTGCTCAGCCAGAACTGCTGGTGCTTGGATTCTTGCGTAACCAGCGCCTGGTTGCAACCGTCGACGAGGTCGAATCGATCACGGTAGACTGGGAGGTGGGGGCCGCAGCCGTGAAAACCCGGCAAGGTATTTCAGATATTGAAGGCCGTACTGCCAAACGCGTCGTGACCACCGGATGCGGCCAGGGCAGCGTGTTTGGCGATCTGATGGCTGAGGTTGATCAGATCAAGTTACCCGAAGCTTCGCTTGAGCAATCTCAGCTTTATGCCATCGTCAATGCCATTCGCCTGCAGGAAACCACCTACAAGTCGGCTGGATCGGTGCATGGTTGTGCATTATTTCGGGGTGATGAGATGCTGGTGTTTGTTGAGGACGTGGGTCGCCACAACGCTATCGACACTATCGCTGGGTGGATGTGGCTGCAGGATGTTGATGCCATGCTGGGTCACGATAAGGTGTTTTACACCACTGGGCGATTGACCAGCGAGATGGTCATCAAGTCGGCGCAAATGGGCGTGCCCATTGTCGTTTCGCGTAGTGGTATTACCGAGATGGGCGTGGAAGTGGCGCGGCGTCTGAACCTGTGCGCAATAGGGCGCACCACCAATCGGCGTTTTTTGTGCTACACCGCCCCGCATCGCTTGCTTTTGCAGCCTGAATTGACTGGTTTTCGCTTGCCGACAGCAGCTTAGAAACCTGCTGCCACTGCCGTCACATCAGCAAGTGTTCACCGGCGTTGTCACCGCCCAGCGTGACGTAATTGACTTTGCGGATATCCATCAGCTTTTTGCCACCTGAATAGCTGATAGAGCTTTGAATGTCTTGCTCCATTTCAATCAAGGTGTTCGCCAAAGTTCCCTTGACCGGTTCCAGGATGCGCTTGCCTTCAACGTGCTTGTATTCGCCCTTATTGAAGTCACTGGCTGAGCCAAAATATTCCTTGTAGAGTTTGCCGTCGACTTCGACGGTTTTGCCAGGAGACTCCTCGTGGCCGGCCAGCATGGAGCCGACCATGACCATGGTGGCACCAAATCGAATGGACTTGGCAATGTCACCATGCTCGCGTATGCCGCCATCGGCGAAGATCGGCTTGGTGGCGACCCGGGCGCACCATTTAACCGCGCTCAATTGCCAGCCACCGGTACCAAATCCGGTTTTCAGCTTGGTGATGCAGACCTTGCCTGGACCAATGCCGACTTTGGTGGCATCTGCGCCCCAGTTTTCCAGGTCTATCACGGCCTCAGGCGTAGCCACATTGCCGGCGATGATGAAGGTATTGGGAATTTTTTCGCGCAGGTAACCAATCATATTTTTTACGCTGTCAGCATGACCGTGGGCAATGTCAATAGTGATGTATTCAGGGGTCAGCCCATGCTTCACCAACTGGTCAACGGTGTCGTAATCAGCTTGTTTGACTCCCAGGGAAATCGATGCAACGAGGCCGCGCGCCTTCATGCTTTTGACAAACTGAACGTTGTCCAGGTCAAAGCGGTGCATTACATAAAAGTAGTTGTTCTGCGCGAGCCAAACGCAAATAGGCTCGCTCACTACCGTTTTCATGTTGGCAGGCACCACCGGCAATCGAAATTGCCGTGATCCAAGTGTCACACTGGCATCGCACTCTGAGCGGCTTTCCACACGGCACTTGCGTGGCAGCAGCAGAATATTGTCGTAGTCAAAAATTTCCATGGTCTGGCTCCAATTCCGAAACATTGCGGAAATAACCGCAGTTACACGCATTCAACAAGCTTTGTCACCAACTCTTGGTGGGATGTTTGCCGCTTTGCGTGGATGTGAAAAAAGCGCTTGGAATGGACCCGGCAAAAAAATACCGGGCCACAATTGCTTGGGCCCGGTGCCTGATTCTAGCGAGATTGTGCGCTATTTGGTTGTTTCATCTGGCCTATTCCAAAAACAGCATGGCCGGGCATTCCAGCAGTCTGCGGATTTGTTGAATGAACTCTGCTGCGTGCATACCATCGACCACCCGATGGTCAAATGACGATGACAGGTTCATCATCTTGCGTGCCACCACTAAACCGTTTTTGAACATGGGCCGCTCCACGATTCGGTTGGTGCCGACAATTGCTACTTCGGGGTGGTTGATAACTGGCGTACTGACGATGCCACCCAAGGCACCCAGACTGGTGATGGTGATGGTGGAGCCGCTCAACTCGTCACGACTTGCCTTGCCACTGCGGGCCGCTTCACTAACCCGTAGCACTGCCGCTGCACTTGCCCACAAGTCCAGTGTTTCGGCATGACGAATCACCGGCACCATCAGGCCGCTCTCGGTTTGCGTGGCCAGCCCCAAATGTACGGCGCGGTAGCGCGTGACCTGGTTGGCATCGTCGTCGTAGCGGACGTTCACCTCACGGTGATCGCGTGTCGCCAAAACCAAGGCGCGCATCAGAAAGGGCAACTGTGTGAGCCGACCACGGATGTCACCGTACTGTGCATTTAGCCGGGTGCGCAAGTCTTCCAACTCGGTGACATCGATTTCTTCGACATAAGTGAAGTGCGGGATGTGACGTTTTGACTCCTGCATTTTTTGCGCGATCTTCCGTCGCAGGCCGATCACAGGGATCGTCACTTGTTCATAAAAAGCCTTGTAGCGCCCGTCAGTCTTGCATAAGTCGCTCTCAATAGAAGAGTGACTGTGGGAAAAGTTCTGCAAATCACGGTGGGTGATTTGGCCGGCTAAACCGCTTGGTGCCACCTGCGACAGATCAATCCCAAGCTCCCAGGCTCTGCGACGAACGGCGGGGGAAGCAATCGGGCGAGCTTTGCTATCGGCCTGCTCTGTGCCCCGAACTGGCGGGTGGGAAGTTGCCGGCATTTGTGCGACTGGTGGCGCTGCTGTCACCGCTTCGGGGAGATTCACAACCGCCGTTAAGGTGTCGGGATGTGTCTCTATTATTGATATAAGGTTAGTAGCGCTTGATGCTTCATCAGCAAGCGATGCAGCCGTTTCAATATGAATGATCACGGTTCCGACTGCGACCACTTGACCGACCGCAGCATCCAGAGAAATCACCGTGCCCGCTACATGCGAGGGGATTTCCACCGTGGCTTTGTCGGTCATCACGTCGGCAAGAATCTGATCCTCTGCCACTTTGTCGCCCACTTTGACGTGCCAGGCCACCAGTTCCACTTCGGCAATGCCTTCGCCGATGTCGGGCATTTTGATTGTTTGGTTTGCCATGTTCAGGCCTCCATCACACGTTTGAAGGCTGCCGCCACGCGGGTCGGACCAGGAAAATAGGCCCATTCCTGGGCGTGAGGGTAGGGCGTGTCCCAGCCTGCCACCCGCTCGATCGGAGCTTCGAGGTGGTAAAAACAATGCTCCTGGATCAGGGCACTCAGTTCAGCTCCGAGTCCATTGGTCCGCGTGGCCTCATGGACGATGACACAGCGACCTGTCTTCTTGACCGAGTTCACCAAGGTTTCAAGATCGAGTGGCCAGAGACTTCGAAGATCGATAATTTCTGCATCAACGCCGCTTTCCTGAGCAGCTGCTTCAGCTACATAAACCATAGTGCCATACGCTATCACTGTAAGCGATGCACCGGGTTTGTATACAAAAGCTGAGGCGAGTGGAACGGTGTAGTAACCCTCTGGCACGTTGCCCAAAGGGTGCTTGCTCCAGGGTACCACCGGACGTTCATGGTGGCCGTCGAAAGGGCCGTTGTAAAGTCTTTTTGGTTCCAGGAAAATGACGGGATCGTTGTTTTCAATCGAGGCAATCAATAGTCCTTTGGCATCATACGGGTTGGATGGCATCACGGTGCGCAAACCGCACACTTGCGTAAACATGGCCTCCGGGCTCTGGCTGTGGGTTTGGCCGCCGTAGATGCCACCACCACACGGCATACGGATGGTGATGGGGCATGTGAAGTCACCTGCAGAGCGGTAGCGCAGGCGCGCCGCTTCTGAAACGATCTGGTCGGTCGCTGGGTAAAAATAGTCGGCAAACTGGATCTCGACAACGGGTCGCAGGCCGTAGGCACCCATGCCCACCGCCGTGCCAACGATGCCGCCCTCTGAAATTGGCGCATCAAATACACGCTGTTTGCCGTATTTTTGCTGCAAGCCTTCGGTGCAACGGAATACGCCGCCAAAGTAGCCTACATCCTGGCCATAGACCACCACATTAGGGTCCCGCGCAAGCATCAGGTCCATCGCAGAACGCAGCGCCTGGATCATGGTCATGGGGGTTTTTTGCAAATTTTCCATGGCCTAGTCTCCCAACTCTTGTTGCTGGCGCAACAGGTGCGCAGGCATGTCCTGATAGACATCCTCGAACATGCTGGACAGGCTTTGACTGTGGGCATCATTGAGCGTGCCGAATTTCTCAGCCTCTTTTTGCGCTGCAGACACTTCCGCCTCGACTGCTTTTTTTGTGGCTTCATGTTCGGACTCCGTCCAGACATCTAGCACCATCAAATGCTTTTTTAATCGTTCTATGGGGTCGCCAAGGGGAAAGCGTGCGGCATCGTTGGCCGGACGGTATTTGCTTGGGTCGTCCGAAGTGGAGTGCGGACCAGCGCGGTAGGTAACCCACTCGATCAGTGTCGGGCCAAAGTTTGAACGAGCCCGCTCTAGAGCCCACTTGGAGGCGGCGTAGGCAGCTAGAAAATCGTTGCCATCAACTCTGAGCGAGGCGATGCCGCAACCTGCGCCGCGCGCCGCAAAGGTGGTGCCTTCACCACCTGCAATCGCTTGAAATGTGGAAATTGCCCATTGGTTGTTGACTACGTTGATGATCACCGGAGCCCGATAGACATGGGCAAAGGTCAGTCCGGTGTGAAAGTCGGTTTCAGCAGTGGCACCGTCGCCAATCCACGCGGAAGCGACTTTGTCGTCGCCTTTGATGGCAGAGGCCATGGCCCAGCCCACGGCTTGAATCACCTGAGTGGCTAAATTTCCCGAGATCGAGAAAAATCCCTGTTTCTTACTCGAGTACATCACTGGCAGTTGCCGCCCTTTCATGGGGTCATTGGTGTTGCTATAGAGTTGGCAAATCATGTCCACCATGTTGTTGTCTTCGCGGGCCAGCAGCAGCCCCTGCTGTCGATAGGTGGGGAAACACATGTCCCCCTCACCAATGGCCAGGGCGTGGGCGCAGGCGATGGCTTCCTCGCCCAGGCATTGCATATAGAACGACATCTTTTTCTGCCGCTGGGCAATCAGCATACGGGCATCGAAGGCGCGTGTTAGCAGCATCGCGCGCAGGCCGCGCTTGAGTAGCGTGATGTCGATTTTCGGTGCCCATGGACCGACCGATTGGCCGTTGTCGTCAAGTACACGAATCAAAGCGAAGGCCAGGTCGTTGGTCTGCGCTGCGGCAACGTCCACGGGGGGGCGGCGTTTGGCTCCCGCAGCAGACAAGGGGAGGTAAGAAAAATCGGTGTCGCACCCTGGTCGCCCGGTGGGCTCAGGTACGTGCAGATGCAAAGGTTTGCGCTGTGGCATGAATCAGTCTCCTAGCGGGTTTGTGTCCCACAACAGAATACGATGAAACGGGCGTTGGATGCAATGGGTGTCTGCACCAAAACCTAACTTGCAGCCAGCACTGCGGGGTCACCGCGCGTTTTGGCTTGCGCAGCGGAGGATAACGCAATTGGCATATCTGGCACTGATGAATCTGAATATTCTTTGTAAAACCCCGCAAGTCTTCAGGATTGGGTTTCTCGCTAAGCTCTGGCACTTTAAACTTACGGAGACCTTCATGCTGACTCAAGATCAATCACGCGACTTCGATGCCTTGTTGCCAGGCAAATCCACTGCTGATGGTGCCAGCCGTCGAACTGCCTTGAAAGTTGCTCTGGGTGTCGGGTACGCGGCAAGTACGATGCCAATCATGGCGCAAACCGCCATCAAAACTTCTTCCGAGGGTTTGCACACTGGCGAAGGCATTTACGACGTAGAAGGGTTCTCTGTGCCATTTTTCTACGCTGCTCCGGAGAGCAAGAAAAATCTGCCTGTGGTGCTGGTGATTCAGGAGATTTTTGGAGTGCATGAGTACATTGCCGACACCTGCCGTCGTTTTGCCAAAGCTGGCTATCTGGCAATTGCCCCTGAACTGTACGCGCGTCAGGGCGAGCCATCCAGTTACGGCGAGATGGCCAAGTTGATGGCCGAGGTGGTCTCCAAGGTGCCAGATGCTCAGGTGATGGGCGATCTGGATGCGGCGGTCAAGTGGGCGGGTGAGAACGGGGGCAACTTGAAAAAAGTTGCTGTTACTGGTTTTTGCTGGGGCGGGCGCATCACCTGGCTATACGCAGAGCAAAGCAAAAACGTCAAGGCCGCAGTGGCTTGGTATGGGCGGTTGGTGGGGGCGGCATCCAGCCTGACTCCCAAGCATCCGCTGGAATTGGCTGGCGAACTGAAGGCACCAGTGCTTGGTCTGTATGGTGGTCAGGATGGCGGCATACCCCTGAGCACGATCAATGAAATGAAAGAGGCTCTGGCAGTGGCCGCAGCCAAGGGCAATGCGGCTGCTAAGGCTTCAGAGTTTGTGGTCTACAAAGATGCGCCACACGCATTTCATGCCGACTATCGTCCAAGTTACCGCAAAGACGCGGCTGAAGATGGGTTTGCCAGAGCGCTGGACTGGTTAAAGGCAAAAGGCGTTGCCTAATCTGGTTTGCTCAAATTTGTAAAAAACGAAGTCACACTTCAACCCAAAAGGCCGTTGCAAAACGGCCTTTTTCGTTGGTGCTTTCGATCGTAGCACTGGTGATCCACCTTACAAACCGTTACTTGGTTGCTAAGAAATATTTAAGACGACGACGTTAATCTTCACCGTAACTTATTAATTCTTTACATCTTCAATGTCAGTCCATCCGGTTATGAGTTTTTACACAGATATCAGGGCATCGCACTCCTTCAATGTGGGCGATTGCGATTTTCCCGATTCGATTTTGCTCCGTGAGCCGGAAACTGAGTCGGTGCAGCGCCAACGAAGTTCTCTGCCGCTTGATGTGCTCGTCTATCTGGCAATTGCAGCACTGGTGTTTGCTGCTTGGCAAGTCAGCAAAATGGGTTTTTTCGAGGCCGGTGACGACACCGGTTATTGGCTTGGCGTGGCTGGTGGTGTGATGATGTTGCTGCTGTTCAGTTACCCATTGCGCAAGCATTTCAACTTTGCCAGAAACTGGGGCAGGGTGAAATGGTGGTTTCTGGTTCATATGATGCTCGGGGTGGGTGGGCCGATATTGATTTTGCTGCACTCAACTTTCCGGGTTGGTTCGCTCAATGCGGCCGTGGCTTTGTACAGCATGCTGGCAGTGGCCGCCAGCGGTGTCATTGGGCGTTTCATTTATGCCCGTGTGAATCGTGGATTGCGCGGTGAACAGGCCAGTCTGAGTGATCTACAAGCCCGCGCAGGTTTACAGGAAGAAGACGCAAGGTCAAGGCTGTCCTTTGCACCTGAAGTTGAAGCACGCTTAATGTTTTTCGAGAGTGATCAGCTCAAGGCTCGGGCAGGTTGGTTGACCTACATACGCCAGGTTTTTTGGCTGCCGGTTCAGCAATGGCTGGTGTATCGGGCCTGTGTTGCCGAGTTGCATGGGGTGCTGAAGTCTTTGGCCCAGATTCAGCATTGGAGCGACAAAGATCGTAACAAGCGTGAAAAATATGCCAAAGTTTTGGTGCACCAATACCTGAACGCGGTCACGCGCGTGGCCCAGTTCACGGCTTATGAGCGTTTGTTTTCGTTGTGGCATGTGGCGCATATTCCTTTTGTCTATCTACTGGTCATCAGTGCTGTAGTGCATGTGTTTGCCGTTCATATCTATTGATGGGACTCGCTGACTCATGCTGTCGCTGATAACATTCCTCTTTCGTGGCCAAAAATTTGCGCTTTCATTGGTGCTGGTGTTGATGGGATGGTTCGCACCGTGGCTGGCAGGCGCACAGGGTATCGAGTCGATTCTGGCACCTGGGCAACTCATTCAAGGGCATGTCAAGCTGGAAAACGATTGCAAGCAGTGCCACATCAAGTTCGATCGCAAAGGGCAGTCAGGTTTGTGTGCGGACTGCCACAAAGAAGTAGGATCTGACGTAAAAGCGAAAACTGGTTTTCATGGAACCCTAAAGCCCCAGGCATGCAGCGCTTGCCACACCGATCACAAGGGCAGGCTAGAGCAAATTGCAAGTTTTGACAAGAAAAAATTCGACCACACCCAGTCAGATTTCGCACTCAAAGGCAAGCACAAGCCGTTGGAGTGTGAAAAGTGCCATGTTGCTGGTAAAAAATACCGCGAAGCAGCACTGCAATGTGATGGCTGTCACCGTAAGGATGACACGCACAAGGGGACCTTGGGCAGCAAATGTACCGATTGCCACAATGAGACTAGCTGGAAAGAAACCCGCTTTGACCATGCCACAACAAAATTTGCCTTGCAAGGCAAGCATGTTGATGTGAAGTGTGTTGAATGTCACAGGGCTAACAAATACAAAGATACGCCCAAGACCTGCGTCAGTTGCCACAAAAAGGACGATGACGCAAACAAGGGTCACAAAGGCCTGTTTGGCGAGAAATGTGAAGCCTGCCATGGCGTGAAAGACTGGAAGCCTGCCACGTTCAGGCATGACATTGACACCAAATATGAGCTGCTGGGAAAGCACCGCAGCGCCGCATGCACTGCATGCCACAAAGACCCTCTTTACAAGGTCAAACTCAATCATGATTGTTACGCTTGCCACAGCAAAGATGACAAGCACAAAGAGTCTTTAGGCAAAGATTGCGTTAGCTGTCACAGCGAACGAAGCTGGAAGGAGCCTGCCAAATTCGACCATGATAAAAGCAGTTTTCCGCTCCTCGGCAAGCACGTCAAGATTGAGTGCAAGGAATGCCACAAGAGTGCCATGTTCAAAGAAGCGTCAAAAGCCTGTATTGGTTGCCACAAAAAAGATGACAAACACAATGCCAATCTGGGTGAAAAATGCGCAGATTGCCATGGCGAAGTGGATTGGAAGTCAACAGTCGGTCGCTTTAAGCATGAAAAGACACGTTTCTTATTGCGCAACGCCCATGTCGAGTCGAAGCTCAAGTGCACTGCTTGCCACAAAGACTCGCAGAGCTATCGTCAGACTCCGCTGGAGTGCTTTAGCTGCCATAAGAAAGACGACAAACACGAAGGGCAAGCGGGCAAAGCCTGTGAATCGTGTCATGACGACAGTTCCTGGCGAGTCAGTAAATTTGACCATGGCTTTACACGGTTTCCACTGACGGGGTTGCACATTATTGCCACATGCAAAAAATGTCATGACACAGCACGTTTCAAGGATGCTCCTCGGGACTGTTATTCATGCCATAAAAACGATGACAAGCACAAGCTCAAATTGGGTCTGCGCTGTGAGACTTGCCACAACGCCAGGTCGTGGACTTTGTGGGATTTCAACCACGACAAGCGAACTAAATATGCGCTTGATGGTGCTCACAGGAAGCTCGGTTGTGATGCCTGCCACAAGGCAGAGGCCCCCAAAGGCAAAGACGCAGCACCACTGAGCAGCAGTTGCATTTCATGCCATCAGAGTGAGGATGTCCATGATGGACAGTTTGGGGTACGTTGTGAGCAGTGCCATTTAACCGAGAGTTGGAAAAAATTCCAACACCGTTTGAGTCTTGGCTTGGGTTCGATCAATAACAAGGGAACATCACTATGACGAAGTCCTTCGACCGATTCGTGCGTCTGCTGCTGCAAAGCGCGGCGGTGTTGGCATTGGCGGTGTTGGCAGCCGTCGCGCTCGCGCAGGGTTTAGCCCGTGATTTTGATCACCTGAAATCAGGCTTTGCGTTGACGGGGGTTCATGCGGCGGCACGCTGTGAATCGTGTCATATCAGCGGGATTTTTAAGGGCA
>CAIYNH010000252.1 GCA_903927495.1 uncultured beta proteobacterium | reverse complement strand
CTGGTTAACCCATCAAGCGCCCAAGTTGGTTCAAAGTCCGCCATGGTTGATCCCACGGTGAACGATTTCATTACGGATATCGAAGCTGCCCAGGCCACGCAATACCCCAGGTACTACTTCACCAACACAGCCAAGCGCGAGGCGCTGAATATCCCGCATTACCAAAGCGGCGGGCAGATACGTTTCAAATTGGACGAGATTGTCGAGTGGGGGCATCTGCAAATCCAGCGATGCGCAGGCACGTTAGTGGATCCGATATCGGCTATTTTCCAGAGCGCAGCACTAACTGACATAGGGCCCCAAAGGCACGGCGGCGGCGCATGAGCCGCCAAAAATGGGAGCTTCACGAATCGCTGCGCCGACTTAAGGAAGGGGGCCCTCGATTCGTGATGTTTACTCTGGGCCGCTTAGAACTTAGACCATTGGTTGAGGCATTCAAGCAAAGTGGGTCTGCCGCCTAGACTTAGCCGATTCAAACCAGCCGCGCCACACACCGATTTCGAAAAACTAATGAGAGCGCCCGAGGAATGCTGCGGGTCAGTGAGGAAGATTTCGATTATTTCCATCAGGCGCGCACTGCATCAACCGCTCCAATGCAATGCCAAGGGCACGGTCATCGAAGAGTCGATCTTTTCGCTGTGCGGCTTCAGGCCCTGCGCGCCAGCCACGCAGACCTTCACGAACGGCAGGTACAGTCGATGCAACTTTCTCCTTGACAAGGAGCCAGTCGACGGTGGCGAGTAACTCCATTCCAAAGGGCGATTCAAAGCCGTCGATCAATGCCGATGTGTCTTCCAATGCCTGGGCATAGGCTTTGGCCTCACTACGCAGATACGCGTTAACCAATTCCTTACGACTATCGTCAAACCAGATCACATCGAACCGGTCGGCATCCGAGATGCGTTTTTCACTGTGTAAATAGCTTCCGTCCAAGCCGTTAAGTAAATGATTGAGGCGTTGTGCGAACGGACCATATTTGTTGGCTTCGAACTGGAAATTCAGCGGGTTGTCGTTTGGCGATATCCGCTCGATTGAGCGTTCCAAAAACCATGCTAACTTTTGAATCTCCAACAAACTACATTCCATTCCAAGCACCCAGTAACGGCGTACCATCTCAGCGATCATTGCCCGGGCAGGGGTTAGCTTCTCCACCCCAACACGCTTGGCCACGTTTTGGTATTGAGCAGTGGGTTCAAACACAGTGATTTCGATGTTCGGCAAATCGCCCAGGGTCAGGTCAATTTGTGGCTTGACGATAGACCAGTCCAATCCGCCGTTACCCGCACCCAAAGGGGGGATGGCAATGGATTTGACCTGTTTTTCGATCAGGAACCGTCGCAGGTCTTGCAGACCCTCAGTCACCCACTCCAGCTTTGACGGTGAGCGCCAGTGCCGCTTGGTCGGAAAATTAACTATCCAACGAGGGCCATCCAACTCAACAGTCTCGGTGATGAACATCCTGCCTGTCTCCACTTGCCCGGCTTTGCACGCAGCAGCATATTGGCGAAAGTTGTCATGAAAGCGATCCTTGAACATCAAAGCAATACCTTTACCCATCACTCCCACGGTGTTCACTGTGTTCACCAACGCCTGAACACGGCTTTCAAGCAAGTTGCCTTGTGTAAATTTAATCATGAAAAATACCACTCCGAACGTGAATATACCGGCAGTTCCAGGCCATTGGCCTGTACTTGTGCCTCAACTTGGATTCTTACCACCTCAGAGTAGCAAATGATACCGATTAACCCCGATACGGGGCAATGCTGATAAACCAGTGCTTCAGCTTGGTAGCGCTCAAACTTGGCGGGATCGTCCGGGTCGCGTTTGAAATCACGATTCTGCAAGAGAGGCCAATCCACATTACCCAGTTGAGTCAAGTCGTCGTAGTACGTGGCCCAGCGGTAGTAGGCATGGCTGTCAGTGAACAGAAAGGGGCGTTCTTGGGCTGTCAGATGATACAGACTCGACACCAAAATCAAAATCTCTTCGTTTTCACGTTGCTGCACACCACCACGACCCGATCGGATGTTGCGCATCATGACCGAAAACGGCGTGAAATAGAACGGGACGTAGTCATTCAAAAAGCCGCCTGGTGACATGGGCACTGGATGCCGCGCCCGCTTATCAATCAGCTCCGGATTGCCGATGTGAACCCAGTCAGACGCCTTTTTAAGGCTGTTGCCGCAGTGCAGGCCGTTGTCGAGAATCCATTGCAAATTGTCGCGGTGGACAATGCGCCAGATCAGTGCCTTGTTCGGGTTGAGATTGGTGTAAATCATTTGAAGAACATGTTCTCGTCTACAACAATTTCAATTGGCTGATCAAGTTTGGTGGGGTGTACAGGGGTTTGGGGGAATGGCCATCAACTGCGCTTGATGTCTGACTCAAATTGTAGAGTCATCCACGAAGATCGTTTCCTCAAACAAAGCTCCATCACCCCTCACTTGACTTCCCCGCCCCCCAGCGCGTTCATGCCAGCTCCACCACACACGGAGATTTGACATGGAGACGGTCTTGCTGACCACAGCGCAACTGGCAAAGCGGCTTGGACTGGCGCCGATCACGTTACAAATCTGGCGCAGCCAGGGGGTTGGCATT
>CAIYNH010000251.1 GCA_903927495.1 uncultured beta proteobacterium | reverse complement strand
TGGAGCCCGTGTTGTCCCTGCTGTTCAAGGACTGGGGCCACAGCTTAGTGCCGACATCGCTAGTTATCAGCATTGGCTCGATGTACACCCTGGAATTGAAGCAGGACAACTGATCAATTTCAACGATGGCCGCCTAGTGCATCCGACACTTGGCATGGTGAGTTACGAATGGCGAGGTGTGCAGGTGCAACGCGCCAGCGCCGTTCATGGTTTGTGGTTGTTTCAAATGGCACAGGCTGTGGCGCGAGCAATGTCCGCTGACGCCGGGCAGAACCTCGCGGCCCTGTTGAAGCGCACCGGGGGCCAGGATGTGATGGCCTTGCGTCTGCCGCGCTCTATAGAGCGCCGCAACAACCTGCTGGTGCTGCAGTAACCAGTGCCGGTTTCAATCAAGCAGACTATTTAGTTTTATGTGAGAATTTTGTCGTTCATAACTACGGGGGTAAGCCCATGAATTCGAAGGTACTCAATAAACTTTTGCAGGCTCTTGCAGGCGTGGCCATCGCCACTTTGTCCAATTTTGCAAGTGCCGAGCTTGGCAAAGTAGAGGTTCAGTGGCTGGGCCAGTCCGCTATGAAGATCACATCCCCTGAAGGTAAAGTGATTGTTATCGACCCTTGGCTTACAACTAACCCCAAAACTCCACTTGAGTACAAAAAGCTTGAAGCACTTGGTAAAGTAGATCTGATTCTGGTGACCCATGCGCACTTTGATCACATGGCTGATGCCCCGGCTTTGTCAGCGTTAAACAAGGCGCCCGTTTATGCACCTGCTGGGCTGGCGGACTCCATGGCGACCCTCGGCGTCATGCCCGCCGAGATGGCACCTCGTTTTAATAAGGGAGGAGTTGTGCTGCCCTTTGGACCCAATGGGGGCATCAAGATCATCGCTACCCATGCGGAGCACAGCTCTGAGTTTCGGTGGAAGAATCCGGAAACTGGCAAAGACGAAATGCGTTCGGGTGGCGAACCTCAGGGCTACATCGTCGAGATGGAAAACGGCTTCAAGATCTACCACATGGGTGACACTGGCGTTTTTGGAGATATGAAGCTTATCGGGGATTTGTACAAACCGGATTTGATCCTGATCCCAATCGGGAACCATTTCGTAATGTCGCCGCAGGACGCAGCACTGGCCACGAAAGAAATGCTTAAACCAAAGTTTGCGATTCCAATCCACTATGGCACCAATGCGTTGCTGCGTGGAACACCGAAGGAATATACCGATGCACTTGGCGTTACTACGACCAAAGTGATTGCTCTGGAGCCGGGTAGTATTGCCACCTTTTGAGCTTTATTCACTCTGATGAAAACTGGTGGCAATGCTCCGCCTCTATTCAAATTGACCAAATGAGCCGCGAAAGCCCCTCGCTTGTAGCCATGGGGTGAGCGGTTGGCATTTGTTGTTGTGATATTTATCAGCATTCTATATACTGCACTTATGTCCAGTTCATGTAGATCCAATCGAAACATTGTTTTCTCATGCAAGTACCACGTTGTGTGGTGCCCGAAGTACCGCCGCTCGGTTCTTGTGGATGGCGCTGATGAGGCGCTCAAACGTGTTGTGGAGCGTGTGTGCATCGCACGGGACGCTGATCTTATCGAGTTGGAAGTGATGCCAGATCATGTACATTTGCTTGTTGATGTGGATCCACAATACGGAATTCACCGTCTCATCAAGGAGATCAAGGGGCTGAGTTCGCGCGAACTGCGACAGAACTTTCCGTTCCTCAAGAGTCGCCTGCCAACGCTTTGGACCAATAGCTATTTTGTCTCCACGGTAGGTGACGCACCACTGGCCATCGTTAAGCAGTACATCGAGAACCAGAAGAACGTTTGAACCCATACCTCGCAAACCCAAGCCCACATTCATCACAGAGTTGCCCATGGTCGCATCGCGCGCTCATGATGCCGTGATGGTGAATCGCTTCAAAGCTGCGCGCCGACTCAACAACGCAGTGCTGGGAGATGGACTCGAAGCACTGGCTCTCATGCGCGAGTCCAAGGCTTGGACCACTGCCAAATCCATGCAAAAAGGTGAGCCCAAGAGGCGCTGTGCGCGATGCCCGCAACGACGCATTCAAGGCCTGCAACCTGCACTTTGGCTTGACGGAATATGCGCTTCAGGCAGTGGCCACAGTGCACAAGAATGCGTAAGCGATCCACTAACTACACCCCTTGACGGGGAGGAACTTAAGCTCAGACGCGCCCGTCAACTACAAGGCTGACAAGAGACATTCGGGCAATTGAACTGCTCGCTCGAGATCAGTCGATATGCTTGAAAAGTACCTTATTCTTTGACCGGATCAATCCCAGATGTGGCGTTACTTGTCGTACTGTCGGGCGTAAACTTCGTCGTTGTAAAGACCTTCGCCAAAGCG
>CAIYNH010000250.1 GCA_903927495.1 uncultured beta proteobacterium | reverse complement strand
TGCCACGCTGCAGCGCACCAGGCAGCTGAACTTGAAGTTGCTGAAGTTGCTGGTTGGTTTGCCGTAAAAAACGATCCGCCAAATTTTGCAGCCCTTGCTGATGGGATGCCAGCCGCTGACGTTGTTGCGCCAACCGTGCCGACGGCCGCCCCAGCCGAGACATGATTTGGTCAAGCCGTTGCCCTTGCCGATCGACTTGCCGCAGCACACCATCCTCCATGCGCCGTTGCATAACAGCCAGATCGCCGAGCCAGACATCGCGCGCTTGCGCCACCAGCTCCGCTGCGGCGGTGGGTGTGGGGGCACGCAGATCAGCCACAAAATCGGCGATGGTAAAGTCGGTCTCGTGCCCGACACCGCAAATGATTGGCACCGGACTTTGCGAAATAACCCGGGCTAGCGCTTCGTCATTGAATGCCCACAAATCTTCCATGGCACCACCACCACGCACCAACAAGATGACATCGATGGCAGCGTGGGGTCTTGCCACTGGACCAGCTTTATGTGAAGAATTGGGCTGCAGTTCCTTGTCAGCAATCGAGAGCTGATATAACTTTGATAGCGCTTCAATCAATTCATTCGGTGCATTGATACCCTGAACCGAGGCCGGTACCAGCACCACCGGAATGTTGGGCAGCCGGCGCTGCAAGGTCGTGATCACATCATGCAAGGCAGCAGCCCCGATGGAAGTCACCAAGCCGATGGCGCGCGGCATGATTGGTAACGCACGTTTGCGCGAGGCATCGAACAAGCCCTGCGCCTCTAACTTGGACTTGATCTTTAAAAACTCCTCAAACAGATTACCCAAGCCAGCACGGGTCATGCTTTCCACGATCAGTTGCAGATCGCCTCGCGGCTCATAGACTCCAAGTTTGCCCTGGACTTCGACCAAGTCACCATCCCGAGGAGAAAAATCAAGCACGGCAGCGGCACGTTTGAACATCGCGCAACGCAACTGGCCAGACTCGTCCTTCAATGAAAAATAACAATGCCCGCTGGCAGCCCTGGCAAAACCGGAAAGTTCGCCGCGCACAACGACCGGATTAAAACGCGCGTGCAGCGCGTCAGCAATCGCACGGCACAGAGCGCCGACCTGCCAGACACGTGACGCCATAGCAGAATATGGAAGCGCTGACATCAATTAACTAGCGCCTTGCAGGACGACCAGTGGGTGAATAGTCCACAGTCGACGGAGGTGCTGTGAGCTTCAAAAAATATAGCAAATTCTGCAGGATTTATGTAATAGATCATTGAATTTAAATAAATTTAATAATTTTTTGTGATTTTTATTACTTTTTACACTACTTAATTTAACATCAAGCCAGCGATAGCCATGCTTGCCAAGGCTTGCAGGCACTTGCCTAGAACCTTATCCACAAAGTTATCCACAGACATTAGAAGCAGTTTCCAATGCAACCTCAAATATTTGAACCGGCTCATGCGAACCCTGAAAAGCAACTTCACCTCGGGGTGTACAGGTAATCTGGTCGTGCACAAGGGCCCAGGTCGATTGACTGATCAGCACGTGATCTGGTGTGCAGTGCCCCTGAATTCGTGCCGCCAGATTCACCTGACGGCCGATGGCGGTGTACTCCAGTCGCTGCTGGGAACCAAAAGCACCGACGCTGGCCTGACCGGTATTGATGCCAATGCGAATGTGAAACGGATGCGGAATACCCGCTTTAAGCCACTTTAGACGCAACATGTGCATGCTCTTTTGCATCTCGATGCCCATGCGTACCGCGCGCAAAGCTTGATCGCGATCTGTGGTGCATTGCGGTGCACCAAAGAAAATCATGATTGCATCGCCAACAAATTTATCGATGGTGGCATCAAAGCGTTGAGCAATCGCCGTCATTTCCGACAAATAGTCGTTCAGTAACAAAGAAAGGTCTTCCGGCTCAATCGCATCAGCGGTATTGGAAAAACCCTGAATGTCAGAAAAGAACAGGGTCAACTTGCGCCGTTCATGCCGCTCCAAAGAAGCGTAATTACCGTTACGAACAACATCCGACAACTGAATCGCAACATAACGGCTGATGATGTCATTGGCCTGGGTCAGGTTTTCGCTGATCGTCAGCAGGTCAATTTCTCGCTGTTTCCAGCGCTCAATGATCAAGAAGACGATCACCAGTACGACCCCAAGCAGCACCAGGGTGATGCCGTTCATAGGTCGCATCAGTCCAGCATTGACCTGACCAATACTGGAGCTGGTGGTATTGAAAAATGGCGCATACGGCACCAATGCCCAATGGGCACCAAGCACAAACGCGCTGTTACAGACCGTTGTGGAGACAAAATTAAGCAACATTTCACGTGCTGAAAACAAGGTCAAACCCACCACCCAGGCGGCCACGATTGCCACACCAGCATACAAATGAGTGAATATTCCGTAAAAATACGTAGAAAAAATGACCACCCAGGTGCAAAGAAAAATAGTCGACAAAGTAAGCCAAGGGCTTGGCTCAACTTTCTTGCGTAACCAATAGCTAATCAGCGCCAGCAAACTCATGAAACAACCGGTCAAGCCAACGATCCAGGCGGCTGTCGGTAAAAATGCCTGATTAACCTCCGGATTGGCAGATGGGTACCAGTAGGCGTAAGCATAGGTAGCCAGATACAGCAGCGCAAAAATGACATTGATGCCAGTCGCTGCCAAACAGCGAACGGCCGGTGTCCACGCTAAAGGATTATTCAAATGATGCTCCCCGATGTTTGTAATACCAGTTAATTCAAGCTACTGGATGACAAGTATGGTAGCGCATCACCTTGGACTGACCAAGTCCCCGTGTTCCGCACCGCAACTCAGGCTACAGGGCAACGCCTAGAACGTCGACACGGCATCTACTGGCACTGCATCTTCAGCCCTGAAAAAGCGCATTGCAGCTTCTGCTCCGTCTGCCGCCAGCAACCGCTCGCACCAGGCTGCAACCAGCTCCAGTGCCACCGGATGCGGCTCAAAATTGATGCGCGACACCACCCGTGCGATCACGTCTGAGGCGACACCGGCGAGCACCAGTTCTGCAGCAAAACGACTGGCTGCATCGCCTATGCGAAAAGCATTGATATTGGCTTTGACGATACGCTCACCTTTGCGGGCGAATAATGCACGCAGCTGGTTTTCAAGCATATTGGCAGGCAGTGGCAAGTGCATCGAGGCAGCACCCAACACCACAGTGTTTTGCACCTTGACACTGCCTGCCTTGTGCGCCAAACGCGCCGCATCCAGCGCCACCAGACGTGGTGCAGAAAAAAGCACCTGGTACAAAGCATCAATCTGCGGGTAAGTATCAACATTGATCATGGGCGTGATGTCGGTCACGATCCAGCCGTCCGGTCGCAGCAATTTGGTGTAGCGCAGTGCCTCCATGGGCTCAACCGACAGCACCATACTTGCTGCACCTTCCGCAATCAGGTCGCTTGCCACCGGTTGGTCAGAAATACGCACAAAGGCCGACACGGC
>CAIYNH010000249.1 GCA_903927495.1 uncultured beta proteobacterium | reverse complement strand
TCGTCGTACTGGTGAAAGTGTTTGTCGTACTTGCAATCCGTGTTCGTGCAGGTATCGCCCACACTCGTCGCTTCCCTACCGGCATTGTCGAAGGCGCTTGCCGTCAGTGCTGGCGCAAAATTGGTCCAGCCTGACTTGGGTATTGCCGGCGAACCGGCCACCGCCGTGACGCCTGTGACCTCGGTCACACCACCGGCCGTCGCCGTCGTTGTGAAGGTCAGACCGCTGCCATTGCTGATACTGCCGACGGTAATGGCTTTTCCGTTGTTGCTGCCGTTGCTGTTGCTCGATGTGTCGACGATGCAGACCACGTTGGAGGTCTGGGCAGCGCACAGCGGCGTGATCGGGTTGCCGCCAATGTACCCCTTGTAGTCGTTGCCAGTACCCATATCGCTGACAACCTTGGCCGCTGCATCCGCTGCCGTCTTGCCCGTTCCGATCTGAATGTTGCTGCCTTCTGCAGTACTGCCACCCACTCGGATGGCCGAATTGTTCAGGTCGTCTTTGATCTTATAGTCACCCGTACTTTGGCCGGTGAACGTGATGAAACCGGTGGGACGCACGGCCGCAACCGCCGTCACACCCACCACCTGTCGAACCGCCGCAGTTGCCGCCACCAAGGTCTGCGAGGTTCCGGCCGCTATGCTGATCGCCTTGCCGTTGAACTGGGCGCCCGTTGGTGCTGTGATGGTGATGACTTCGTTGGATCGGGTCGCAGTAAAGCCCCCTGTTACCAATTTCTTGATGACTTCGGCATTGGTGCTGCCGGAGGCGCCACCATTGGTGATATTGCTCACCGTCAGCCCGGAGACAATGGTGACACCATCGACCGTAATGGCACCCAAGGTAGCCGGGTAGCCTGATGTCTGATCGGTGGTGCCAACCCTGATCGTTGCTGTAGCCCGCGCCCCCCCCGTTGGAGGGACGTAAAAAACATCAACGTCAAAGTGGCCACCGGCAACACCTGCGCCGGTACCCAAATCAACCGGTACGATGGTGACGTCCGGGTTTTGATTGAACAAGGTGTTGTTCAAGGTGCTCAGTTGCACCAGAACCGGCTGCGACATGACACCGATGCCTATCATCTTGCCAACCGGGATGCTGTCGGTTGCGACCGCTGGCGGGCTTGCAAACTTCACACGGTCGTCATCATCGAGCACATGATTCCCGCTCAGATCGAGGAAGGGCAAATTGGTGAGGGACGAACCACCGGTGAGGTAGTCGAGTTCCATCAGCCAGTTTTCACCATACACCGTTGACGACTGAACGGCAGTCGAAACCGTCGGGTTGTAACCATTGAAGTAAAAGCGCCCGTTTTCAACAAAGCTGCCATCGCCAACCACTTTTTCTCCAACAGGCAGGCTGACCTTCCACCCTTTGTGGTGTGTGGCGCCAGCTGTCCAGTCCGGCTGATTGGCACTGACGGTGCGAACCCGGCTGGTACAGGGATTGGGCACTGCGGCGGCGCCCGAGGTGTAACAGCGTTCGGTCAGCGTTTGTGTCAGCAGAGCCGTATTCGCAGCCGGCGCACCGTCCCAAACACCATAAACGGCGAAAACCGAGTTGTCGGTCATGTCCGTCGTGGTCAGAACGGCACCGGTAGCAAAATTGACCATGTACCCGCCGCTGGGGTGTTTGGCCACGCCGGGCGACATGGTGATGGGCTGGGCCGGAGACGTGGTTAACAGCAAGGTCGCTGTACCTGCAGCCAGATCAAACTTCCACATCGTGCCGTTCAAATCGCCCGCATACACAATGTCTGCGCTGCCATCGTTGTCACTGTCGATGGCGACCGGCGTTGACAAACCGTTCGGGCTGCCCACTGTGC
>CAIYNH010000248.1 GCA_903927495.1 uncultured beta proteobacterium | reverse complement strand
TTGATGTCAAGCTTTTTGAGCGCAGTGCCAATGAAGTTACGGTGACGCATCTGGGTGCGGAAATTGTGCGACAGGCACAAAGCGTGCTGGAGCAGGCGGCGGTCATCAAGGAGATCGCCAAGCGTGGCAAAGACCCGCTGGCCGGACCACTGACTCTGGGCGTGATCTACACGATTGCCCCGTATTTGCTGCCCGATCTGGTGCGTCAGATGATCCGGCACACACCGCAAATGCCACTCATGCTGCAAGAAAACTTTACCGTCAAACTTCTTGAGATGTTGCGCACTGGGGAGATTGACTGCGCGATTCTGGCAGAGCCATTTCCGGATGCCGGACTGGCCATTGCGCCGCTGTATGACGAGCCTTTCCTGGCGGCGGTGCCGATCAACCACCCGTTGGCGGCGCAAACCGAGGTAACCAGCGAGCAACTAAAGCAGGAAACCATGCTGTTATTGGGCAGTGGGCATTGTTTTCGCGATCATGTCCTGGAGGTGTGCCCCGAGTTTGCACGGTTTTCCAGCAATGCTGAGGGTATTCGACGGAGCTTTGAGGGCTCGTCGCTGGAGACCATCAAGCACATGGTTGCTGCCGGTATGGGTGTCACACTGGTTCCGCGTCTGAGTGTGCCCAAAGAGGCGATGGCGACCAAGCCCCTGCGCAAGCGCGATGAAGAGCCTTTTGTCAAATACCTGCCGTTTGCCGGGGATGCACCGACGCGACGGGTGGTGTTGGCCTGGCGACGCAGTTTTACACGCTATGAGGCCATTGCGTCACTGCGCAATGCCATTTATGCCTGCGAATTGCCGGGGGTTACCCGCTTGTCTTAGTGGAGATTGAAATTGCCAAGCTACTACCTGCCTGCTCTTGAGCCGGTCTTGCTTCCACTCACACCGGGGAATTGGCTTACGGCGGGGTTAAATAATCCAGCAGTGTTGCCATTCACACAAGCCCGTTCCCGCCTTTCTCGAAAGACTATTAGGCGCACCAGCAAACTCCAACGGTTTCTCTTGGTTATTGGCTATATCAACCTTGGCCACTGTCCATCATGAAATGTTATAAAAATATCACTCTAGCCCCAATTGGGTATGCAATGGTTGCTATATTTAGTATGGCAATTTGAAATGTTTTTTAAGTGAAAGTGACAGTGTGAGCTTTGTTCAATCTCGTCACCTAAAGGGCCTTGAGCAGCGTTTGGCCGGGTACCTTGATTTGATTCGCTGGAATCGACCTGCTGGCTGGCTGCTGTTGCTGTGGCCAACTCTGAGCGCACTCTGGGTGGCCGCTGGCGGGTTTCCGGGCTGGCATTTGCTGAGTGTGTTTGTGTTGGGCACGATTTTGATGCGAAGCGCAGGCTGCTGTATCAATGATGTCGCTGATCGTGAGTTTGATCTTCACGTTAAACGCACTGCAGGGCGACCCGTGACTTCCGGTGCAGTGTCTGTCAAAGAGGCCTTGGCAGTCGGTGCGGTGCTGGCGTTGCTGGCATTCGGGTTGGTGCTGAGCACCAACACCATCACTATTGGGATGTCGTTTGCGGCCTTGGCGGTGACGCTGGCCTATCCTTATGCCAAGCGTTTTGTGTCGATGCCGCAGGCGGTATTAGGCGTTGCCTTTGGCATGGGTATTCCGATGGCGTTTGCAGCCGTTCGAGGCGCTGTGCCGACGTTGGCTTGGTTCCTGTTTTTGGGGAATCTGTTTTGGGTCTTGGCCTATGACACTGAATACGCCATGGTCGACCGCGACGATGACTTGGCCTTGGGCATCAAAACTTCCGCCATCACACTCGGGTTATGGGATGTACCAGCGGTCATGTTGTGCTACCTATTATTTATAGCAATATGGACGCTATCACTTATGCAGCAAATGAAAGGCGCTATTTTTGTAATAGCAATTTTAGCGGCATCCGGGCAAATGATTTGGCACTTTGAATTGATCAGACGGCGCACCCGGGAAGGTTGTTTTACCGCTTTTCGGAAGAATCACTGGCTTGGCTTTGCGGTATTTGCGGGTATTGCGGCAAGCTTTGCCGTCAAATAAAAACCCACCCGTTTGGGCGGGGCAGGGTGTGTTCCAGTGAAACTGCTGGCGTTACAGCGGTTGCGTTGCTTTGGTCCGTTTGGCCTTTTTCCCTTTGGCTTTGCCCTTGCCTGCCTTGTGTCTTTTCGACTTGTTTTTGGCTTTCAAGCCGGCACCGGCCTTGACCTTTTTTGCCTTGACGCTGCTGACGTTTTTGTGTGATTTGGTCTGGGTGGAGGTTTGGGCTTCGGCGGTCGTCGTGAGGGTTGCCAGAGGCATGGCGATCAGGGCGGCGCTGATAAGGGCAGTTAGTAATTTCTTCATGTTTGAATTTTCTCAGATTAAGTTGCCGAGGCTGAGAGAAGGATCAAAAAATCAGCTCAGGCCTTGCCGAAATCGTCACCCAGTTCCTGGGCGCGCTGGCGGGCCGCGTACATGGCATCAATAAACAAGGCGCGTAAATCATCATTTTCCATGGTCGTAATGGCTGCATGGGTGGTGCCGCCTTTGGAGGTGACACGTTGACGTAGCACTTGTGGGGGGTCGGTCGCCGTTTGGGCAAGCGCACTGGCTCCGGCAAATGTAGCGACTGCAAGTTGATGCGCTTGCTCGCGCGTAAGTCCCATTTCGGTGCCCGCTGTGATCATGGCTTCCATAAAATAAAAAACGTAAGCGGGTCCGGAGCCCGAGAGGGCCGTGACGGCATCAAGTTGGCCTTCGTCATCGAGCCACAAAAATCTGCCGGTGCTGGCTAGCGTCTGCTCAATCCGGGTTTTGTCCAGTGCGCTAACGCCGGGACGAGCAAACAAGCCACTGATGCCTTTGCCAATCAGGGCCGGCGTGTTGGGCATGGCGCGTACAACCCGCTCGGTACCGAGCCAACTGGAAATGCTGCTGCTGCGGATGCCTGCGGCAACGCTCAAATGCAAGGCCGCCTTGGTATAGTGCGCCACGGTCGTCGTCGCCGCAGCAAAAATTTGCGGTTTGACCGCCCAAACCACCAGATTCGCGGTGCTCAAAAAATCGCCGGCTTGTGCTTGGGCATCGATGCCAAAACTGCTTTTGATTTTTTCACGTGCTTCGCCAAAAGGCTCAATCACGTCAATATGTTGGAGGGCGTGGCCCTGCTTGATCAGACCGCCGATGATGGCACTGGCCATGTTGCCGCCGCCAATGAATGCTATGCGTTCGCTCATGAGTAATTTGCAGTTTGGACACTGTAGAGGCGTTGTGGAAAACCTTGAGTCTAATCAAATGTGCTGACTAACGGTTTCATGACGATGGGTGCAGTACGGTTTGTTGTACGGCATGCTACCAACGTTGCATTAGTTATGTTCTGGTTTGACCGCGTCGATGGTTCCTTTTGCAGCGCGTTATACGTAGTGCTTGGCTGAAGCCCCCCATTTTTTTAAACGTTCTTGCCTAAAATTTAGACATAAAGGGTTTACCCTATGAATTTTTTTGACCTCCTTGTTGGCAATTTTTCCTTTGCTTTGCGATACAAACCGCCAAATTGCCTCAATTTGCGCCCGAGCTTGCACCCAAAGTCTCACCATTCTGACCTTTAAATGTGAATCTGGGGCGGTGGTTATGCCGCAAGCTTGACAGGCTTGTTCGGATCAGCATATCTGCTTTTTTGCTGCGCACGTTCCATGTCCTGGCTCCACACAATCGCACCAATGCGATGAATGTTTCGTGTCAACACCGCCAGTGCCACATAGCGCTTGAAGCCTTCAATACCATGTCCTGGGCAGACATCCAGGCGATGCACCTCCAAGCCATTGATGGTCGACTCCACCGCAGAGAGAGCCCGGCGGACTTTGACGAATTCTGCTGCCTGCTCTTCTTGCCTGGCCACCTGACTGAGCTTGCCTTTTCTGGGCAACACCACCAAGTCGAGTTGCGCTCTCAAAGCGTTCTGGTTGTCCTTGGAATGAAAGCCTTTGTCAAAGCCGCACACATTGAGTTTGGGGAACCGCTGTTTGGCTTGGGTGACTGTGCCTTGCTGCGTTTTTTTTGTTTTGTGCGTTGCGCATGGCTTGCTTGACTTGGCGCACGTTGTAGGCTCACTGGCACCACTCGTTCAAGCCCAGCTCTTCACACCACTGCGAAGTCACTCACCCACGCGAAAGCCCGACGTCCTGTTTCCGGTGCAGGCGCTGTCCAAGGTGTTTCGGGGCAAGTTCATGGCAGCACTGGGCGCCGCTCATAAAGACAGCCGTATTGAACGCGATCCGCGCAGTTGCCAGCGCCGGGTGGCACCGTATTGACGCAGAGCCGGGGGGCACCGTGGCGCGCCGACTGATTTCTGCACCTCGGCACAAAAAAGGCATCTCGCGGCGTTGCGGGCGGTGCTGCGTGCTGTGTTCTCACTCCCGGCATCAGTCACCCAAAGTGCATCACCCATGTCGAGGTGCAGAACGTTTCACGACTGTTGCGCGCGCTGGTTGTAGACTGGTGTCGCTGCAAAATCGCACTTGAATTGATCAAACAGAAGGCTCGAAGCTTTCAATACCCTATTGCAACCGTCTGAGCCGA
>CAIYNH010000247.1 GCA_903927495.1 uncultured beta proteobacterium | reverse complement strand
TTCCTATAAGTACTTCCACCAAGGATGTCCCTTTTTTCGCATTTGTACGCATAGTTGCCTCCAAGCGTTAAGTTGGCGTCAAGGCAAAGTTGCTTTGGTCAAACTGTGCGTCGGCCACGTGGATCATGGAGGCCTGACGAAACGCTGATAAGGTTTTATGGGTGGACTGGGTGGCGTACACCCGCACTTGAACCAGAGCCGGGTCGGGGTAGAGTGTTTGTTGCCATTTTGATTCGTCTGGATTGGCATCAAAGGCAGCGCGCCACTGCTCATAAAACTGCTGATAGACCGGGTCTGCCATGCGTTGGCGGATTTTGCGCACCGCGCTCATGGCCGTGCGAGCGTGATACAGCGGATGAAAGTGGGCAAAAGCGAACCAGGCTTCATCCCAGTGAAAGATTAAGTCGGGTTTGATCGCCAGCAATTCCATCATGAAATTTTCGGTGTGGTAGATCAAACCGTCAAAGGTCGAGTTGGTCAGCGTGATCTGCCTGAGTCGATCCAGCCGACCGTGTTTTTTCAGGTCTTGCATGACGGCCTTGATTTGGCCTAAATCAATGCAGCCATACAGGTCGTACGCCACCAGCGGATACGTTTCCAAAAATATTGAGTAAGCGCCGGTTAGCATTACCGAGTACGGAATCGACTTATGGCAGTCTGCCGAGATCAAGACAATGTCGCCCGGCTTCAAGTTGGCCTGCATCACGATTTTGTTGGAAGTGGAGGTGCCATTGGTGACGAAATAACTGGCATCGGCACCAAACGATTCGGCGGCCTTGATGTGGGCTTGCTTGATTGCGCCCGTGGGTTCGAGAAGTGAGTCCAGTCCACCTTGGGTGGACGAGGTTTCTGCCAGAAAGATGTTGTCCCCGTAGAAGTCCAGCATGTCGTGAATCCACGGCGAGCCCTTGACCGATGCACCGCGCGACAGCGGCAGTGCATGGAACACGCCTTTGGGTTGGCGGCTATAGGCTTGCAAGGCATCAAAAAACGGCGTTGAAAAGCGCTGGCGCACACCATTCAAAATGGCAGCATGCAGGTCTTGGAATGGGTTGACGTGAAACAGCACTCGGTCAAACTGCCCACGCTGGTAGTCACTCATCTCCTGTGGTGTCTGTTCACTGATGAGGTAGTGGTCGAGTTCGGGGCGCATACTGCGAATACTGCGGCACAAATTGGCCTCAATCGCGTCAAACCACTGTATGGGTGCAGTCGTGGCAAGCAATGACTGGCTAAACTGCTGGTACAGCGGAGTAGATGCAACGCTGCATGCCGGCACATGGTTCAGGTAAATACAGGCCTGAATATCAGTGTTAGCAAGTGTTGCCGTGAGTGCATCCTCAGCACAATCCACGAGCACTATGTCGTAAATGAATTCGTCGTGCGCGGTTTTGAAAGTTGCGAGTTGCTGGCGGTACAGCATTTCGTAATCGTTTGGGCGCGGGTGAATGATCAATACCTCGAAATAGGGTTTCAAAGGCGTGATGGGTGCAGCGTCAAGTTGGCGGTTTTCATGGAATATGGGGCGATCCAACAGTTCCAGATTGGTTTGAAACGGTCTGAATGATTGCTGCCGGTAGCGCTCTGACTGCATCTGGTGGCGGCAGTTTTCTACCAATTGACGCATCAGCATGAACTGCCCTTGTATCAGGTAGTCGTGCAAACGCAGCATCACACCACGACCCGGATAGGTCCAGAATCGATCAATTGGCGTGAGTTCTTGCAGCACCGGCGTTATCAGCGACGCAGAGGTCTGAGGCTGGCGCAACGCATCCAGCAGGACCTGCCAAAGCTCATTGCGGCGCTGTTTCAAATCAAAATTATTCATGACCTCAGGCACCTTTGCTCAGTCGCTCACTTTTGCGCCAGGTAAGCTTTTGCCTCAAGATGTCCGGGATACCGCGACAGCGTTGCGCTGTAGGCGGCCACGGCCTCATCACGCTTGCCCAGCCATGCATTGGCGCGCGCCAGATAAACCACTGCATTGGCATCAGACGGGTAGCTCACCACCATAGCGGCGGCGGTCTTGAGCATAAGGGCCCAGTCTTTTTGTGCTTCAAGCGCAATGATCAGACGCAGCATGCCGGTGTAGTTACTGGGTGCCAAGGTCAGCACAGCTTGAGCACTTTGCTCGGCTTCGCGCCAGCGCTTGGCCGCCAGCAAAGGCAATGTCAAGCCTAAACGGGCATCAACTGATTTTGGATTGCGCTCGATGGCCAGTCGGTACTCCCGGATGGACTCATCAAAATGCCCCGGCAGGTAATAGAGCCAGCCACGCCGCAGGATTTTGAGCTCGGCATCCGGTCCGTTGGCTGCCACGCCGTCGATGGCCGCCAGAGCCTCGGTATATTTGCCAGCCGCTTCTAATTGGTAGGAACTTTGCCACACTGCCTCTTGTGCCAAAACTGGCGCGACGACAAATGTCAAGGTGGCAGCGAGTGCCGCGAGCAAGGGGGAAATCTTCATGGTGGTTGGGCTCCTTTTGGTAAAAAATAAATCAGAAGTGTTTTGCAATGGCCTGAATTTTGCCGGGCTTGCCTAACGCCAAGGGTACTGCTTGAATGACAGTTTTGTAATGTCTCGATCAGTCCTTGGAAGTAAGCTTGCCACACTTGGGAAAAGATCATGAAAGTACTTTTGGTTGAAGACGAAAAGAAAATTGCCGACTTTGTCTGCGCCGGCTTTAAAGAGCAGGGCTTTGTCAGTGAGCACTGCGACAACGGCGTGGATGGGTTTGACCGCGCCAGCAACGGCAATTTTGACGTGATCGTGCTCGACATCATGCTGCCCGGGCGCGATGGGCTGTCCGTCTTGAAAGGCTTGCGCAAGGCCGGCAATGCTACCCCCGTGATTTTGCTCACAGCCCGCAATGAACTTGACGACCGCATTGAAGGTCTGAGCCTGGGTGCTGACGACTACCTGGCCAAGCCGTTCTTTGTCGAGGAATTGATTGCCCGGATTCAGGCCCTGCTGCGCCGGGTCTCAGGCGAGCGGCAAAACAAATTGACCGTGGGCGAACTGCAACTCGATCGCATCAGCCGCGAGGTGACCTGGTGCGGTGAGACGGTCGATCTGACCGGGCGCGAATTTAACCTGATCGAGTACCTGATGCGCTCGCCCGGACGGGTTTTTACACGAACACAGATCCTGGAGCACGTGTGGGACTATGACTTTGATCCCAGCACCAACATTATCGACGTGTGTATTCAGCGGATCCGAAAAAAAATTGCCTCGATCGGTGTCACTACAGAGGGCACATCTCCGATTGAGAGCGTGCGCGGCGTGGGCTACCGCTTTCGCAAACCATGATCAAGTCGTTTCGAATTCGCCTGATTCTGCTGTCTGTGCTGGTCAGTGGGCTGGCCCTGGTGGGCTTTGCTGTGGGCACTTGGTGGTTGATTCGAGGTGTCCAGATTGAGCGCATTGACAGTGAGGTGAAGGCGCATGCTGAGCGTGAGGTGCATCGTCGTCGCACGCCATTTGCCTGGCAACGCTTTGAGTACAACGTGCTGACCAACTTTGGCTTGCGCCAACCCACAGATCTGCTGTTGCTGGTACAAGATGCCTCTGGGGAAACCATCTACCAATCAAGTCACTGGCCAGTGGCACTTGGCACCGAACGTCTACCCTGGCCAACCCAACTGGACGGACCCAATCCGGGGCCGTGGATCCAGCTGCTTCGGCCTCCCTCCGGCCCCCACCCGCCACCGGGCGTTGCACCACCTGGGGCTTCACGGGAGCCCCACTTTGCGCCGGATCCGCCACCGCCGGGCGAAGACCAGCCGCCCCCGCTTGAAGCGGATATGCCTATACCTGGTCCGCGCCCCGCGACCAGTGTGATTTTTCGCGACCTGAATGGTTCGCAATGGCGCATGGGTCTGGCCAGCCTGGAGGGTTCACGTG
>CAIYNH010000246.1 GCA_903927495.1 uncultured beta proteobacterium | reverse complement strand
TTTCCTTGACGATGCTCATGCCCAAACCGGTACCCGGGATTTTGCTGCTGCGATTGGCTCGGTAAAAGCGCTCAAACATCCGGCTGGACTGTTGCGCGGTCATGCCAATACCTTGGTCAGTAATGCAAATTGCCACCTGTGGCGAACCATCGGCAGCGCAGGCATGGTGCATGGTGATCACCACCGGGCCGCCATTGGGCGAGTATTTGTAGGCATTGGCCAGCACATTCAAAATTGCCTGACGCGTCTTGCTGCGGTCCACGTGCATCCATAAATCGCTGGCGGGTGTCTGCAGCTCAGGCGCTTCGCGACCTGGTGGAAGGTTAAATCCAGTCACCACGGTTTCTACCAGTACCTGTGCCGAAACCTCTGTCGGGTCAAAGTCTTTGGTTCGGCGCGCTTCAATGCGCGACAGATCCAGTAGCTCATTGAGCAGCAGTGACATTACGTGCGACTGGCGGTAGATGATTTCCAGAAATTCCCGATTGGATTGCACGTCGAGGGTCTGATTCAGCAGGATTTCTGCGAAGCCGTAAATGCTGGACAAAGGTGTGCGCAACTCGTGTGCGGCAGTGGCTAAAAATTCGCTCTTCAGGCGCTCCACCTCGGTTTCATGGGTGACATCGCGAAAACACAGCATATCGGCAACCAGACTAGATTGACTGGCGCGCCGGGTAACGTCGAGCATCCGCCGTTGGGGTTGCGACAAGCTCACCAGCAATCGGACACGGGGTTGTTCGGAGTCGGGGATTTCTGGCACGCTGGCCACGGTGATCGGATGAGTGCCGGGCTCACAGTGCTGGTTCAGGCAAGCCCAGAATTCAGGTTCTTGCAGACCCAGCAAGGGCTCCATCTGAATGCCCGTGATGCGGGTGAATGCCGGACTGATGTACCTGACACTGCGAGCAGGGTCGAGCGCTACAAAGCCGTCCGGACTCAGATCAAGAATGGTATTGAGCTCACGGGTTTGGTCTTGCAAGGTGGTCTGGGCCAGATGCCGTTCGCTGACATCCGTGATACTGCCGACCACCCGGGTGGCTCGTCGATTGCCATTGCGCTCTACCACCGAGCTGTGCAGTTGCACCCACAGGGTACTGCCGTCCGCTTGGCACAGTTGCAACTCGTCACGGCAGGGGCTATCGCGCTTAAGGTTGGCGCAAACCATTGCGCGCAGGGTTGCGCGTTCGCTGGCATCGATGAAGTTCAAGAAAATTTCGGACGGTAGCGTGTGCTCGGAGGTAGAGAGGCCCAGCAACTCACAGCAGCGGGCGTTGATCAGCACCTGGTTGTCGGTCAGGTTCCAGTCCCAAAAACCACCTGCGCTGGCCTCCAGCACCTGGTTCAGTCGGGTTTCACTGTGGGCCAGCGCCTGGGTGCGAGCGAGCACACTCGACTCGAGCGATGCAGTCAGGTTCTTCAGGCCCTGGATCAGGGCATTGAAGACATCAACCAAGTTTGCCAGTTCGACGGTTTCAGGCTTAGCCAGCGGCACCATCACATCCACGTCAGGGTGAATGGCTCGGGCCGACTGGCCCAGGGCACTCAATGGTGCCAGCAACTGCCCGGCGGCCCAGCGCGACAACCAGACCGCACCGCCAAAAAACAACAACGCGGCAAGCGCGGAGACGGCTCCGGCGGAGCTGCGCCAGTCCGGCAAACTTGCTGCCATTGCGCCCACCAGTGCCGCAACAGTCAGTGCTGCAGCCAAGCGTGCATGCAGTGAATTCGGCATAAATATCAAACGCATCATGGTGTGGGAATTGTTGTTTTTTCCTGGCACCAGATCAATAAGGCATCTGCTTTCATGGGGCGGCCAGTGAAAAAGCCTTGAATCAGATGGCAGCCCTGCGCTGAGAGCACCTGCAATTGCTCAGTGGTTTCCACACCTTCGGCAATCACCTCCAGGCCCATACTTTGCCCCAAAGTGACAAAACACTGGCTGACAGCCCGTGCGTTGCTGCTGCAAGCAAGGTTGCGGATAAAACACTGGTCTATCTTGAGTCGGTCAACTGGCAGGTTATTCAACGTTGAGAGGCTGGAGTAGCCCGTGCCAAAGTCATCAATGGCGATCTTGACCCCGAGCGCTCGCAAAGCTTGCAGGCGTTTTTGGTCACCGTCCTTGAACTGCAGGACTTCGGTCTCGGTAAGTTCCAGTTCGAGGGTATTCGGGGCCACACCGGTGGTCAGCAAGATCTGGCAGACCCGATGCACAAAACCGGGGTCGTGCAATTGCCGGGACGACACGTTGACGGACATATTCAGGTGCTCCAGACCGGTTTTTTGCCACTCTCGCAATTGGCGGCATGCGGTCTCAAGCACCCAGTCGCCCAGCGGCAGGATGGCACCGTTGGTCTCGGCGATCGGAATGAAGGTCAGTGGGGCAACCTCGCCCAGCACGGGGTGGGTCCAGCGTAACAAGGCTTCGCAACCATGCAGTTGCCCCTCAGCGGTGACCTGCGGCTGGTACAGCAAATGCATTTCACCGCGCTCCAGCGCGCGCCACAAGTCCAGACCCAGATTGGCCAGGGCGCTGTGCCCGCCGAGTGGCTCAAAAAAACAGAAATGATTGCCGCCAGAACGTTTGGCGGAGTACATGGCGCTGTCGGCATTTTTGAGCAATACGCCAATGTCATCGCCGTCCTGTGGATAGCGAGAGCAACCAATGCTGGCACCCAGCAGGAGTTTTTGTTCGCCTGCAATGATTGGCTCAGTGAGCGCGGTCAGAAGCGTGTTGGCGATGTTCTGCACGTCTTCTCTGCGCACGGTGTTTTGCAGCAGAATGACAAATTCGTCGCCACCAACGCGCGCAGCAGTGTCGCCTTGGCGCACCGATTTTTTCAGACGTTGGCTGATCTCCTGCAACACCAGGTCACCAACCTCGTGGCCGAGGGCATCGTTGATCGGCTTAAAACGGTCCAGATCGATGAACAGCAGGCTTAGGCCGCTACCGTCGCGTTTCATCTGGCTCAGGGCCTGAGTCAGTCGGTCTTCCAGCAGGCGGCGGTTGGGCAGGCCCGTCAGTGCGTCATGGTAGGCCAGGCGTGAGAGTTGCTCGGTGTCGGTGTGCTGGTGGGAACTGTCGGCAAACACCGAAATGAATGAAACCGTTGCGTCAACTGCATTTTTGACGACCTTGACGGTTTTCCATTCAGGGTAGATCTGGCCATTTTTGCGACGGTTGAAAAACTCGCCAGACCAGCTGCCGGTTTTTAGTAATTCAGTCCAGAAGAGTCGGTAGAAAGCGCCGTCATGACGGCCCGAACTCAACATTCGGGGGTTTTGTCCAAGCACCTCGCTAGCCTCATAGCCAGTGATCCGGGTAAATGCCGGATTCGTGAAGCGAATGGTGCCATCAATATCGGTAATCATCAGACCTTTGTCGCTGTTTTGCAGCAAACCAATGTTGGCCTGCACACTGATGGCATCGGAGTTGTTGTCGTCTGCGGCGTGCAGCAACCAGAAAATTTCGAGTCGATCGTAGTTTTGCGTTGGCAGGATCAACGCATCCACCAGACTGGTGCTATGGGTTTCAGCGCCATTGAACAGGGTCAGTTGGCGTTGCACCACGGTGGTCGACTGTTGCGTGCTGATCAATTGCGATAACAACTCGGTCATGTCGGCGCGCTGACTTTGCGGGGTCAGGTGCAGGATTGACAGGCCGCGCAATGCGCTGACGGTTTCGCCCAGCAAGCTCTCGGTACCGGGACTGGCGTAGCTCATCGCGCCCTGGCCATCGGTAATCAGGTAGAGGGCATCGCTGTGGCGAATGCTACTCAACAGCAGGTCATTGCTCAAGCTGGCACGGCCTTGCGACTGCAACACCATCTGGTAACGCTGTTGCAATTTGCCGTGCTGATCCATCAGCTCCTGCAGGTCTTGCGCGTAGCGATACAACTGCTCGCGCACAGCCTGCGGGGTTGAGCTGGCCTTGGTAGAAATCATTTTAGTTTGCTCCGCACCCAGGAGACTACCTGCATCGGGCTGAAGGGTTTGATGAAGTAGGCATCAGCACCCCGTTTGCTGGCTTCGTCGTGGTCGGCAGACTGACCACGAGCGGTGATCATGGCCACCAGCGTGTCGGCGGTGAGTGGATCGGCCTTGATCGCATCGAGTACCTGCAAACCGTCTAATTCACCGGGCATCATCACATCCAGCAGCACCACCTTGGGATGGTGGTGACGCAAGGCATCGAGGGCACCGGCACCATCTTCGGCCTCGATGATCTTGAACTCCTTGCCCAGGGTAATGCTGAGCAGGCGGCGGATGTCGGTGTGGTCGTCAACTATCAGAATAGTGGTCATGATGTTTCCTTGTGACAGTGGGAGAGTTAGTGAAGGGAGTCGAAAAAAGCGTTGGCGTGGCTGCTACGTGACTCGATGCGACCAAACAGCAGGCGGATGTCTTCATTCCAGATCAGTCCCAGCTGCGAACAGGCTTTGCTGGAGATTCGAGCGACCTGGTTTTCGGTGCGACCGGTCAGGTCTAGCGCGTTGCTAAGCACTTCGGCTACGTGCACCAGCGGCACCAGTGGTGCCAGCGTCGTGGTCGATTCTGAATCGGGGTCGTGATGGTAGCCAATGGCAGCCACGACACTGGCGGGCAGCTTCCAGTGTTCGACTAGCCATGCACCAACGGTGCAGTGGTCAACGCCAAAGTGCTCGCGCTCCATCATTTCAATGCCCATGCTGCGAACCTTAGCATCCAACCAGCAGTTGCGCATGGTGAGGGCGTTGAAGTGGTGCAGCCAAAGCTGGCCAATGTCATGCAACAGGCCCGCCACCAAAGCCAGGGAGGGTGCAACGGGTGCGGCGATATGCTGAGCGATTTCTTCACAACAGACTCCCATTGCCACGCTGTGTTGCCAAAACGTGACGGGCAGACCGATGCGGGCAGCGCAGCCGCCAAATGTGCTGAGGCTGCTGATCAGAGTGATATGGCGCACACGACTCAAGCCGATCAGCGAGGTGGCCGTGGCGATGTCGCTGACCGCCGACTCGCGCCGTCCACGCACTGCAGCCGTGTTGGCTACCGAAAGGATACGGGCGCTGATGATGGGGTCGCGGTTAATGCTCCCGACCAAGGTGTGAATGCTGGCATCGGGGTCGTCCAGGGTGGACAGTATTTCAGCGATGACGGCCGGAAAGCTCGGAAGACTGCGACTGAGCTGAATGACGCTGTCGCGGGTAGGGGTGTTCAGGTTCATCATGCGCTCCGGTAGCCCAGAACCTGGTCAAACAGCGCAGCCGTGTTGGGATCGCTCAGATCTGCGCCTTCAAAGATCTGCATCACGCGGCGTGCCGCCAGTGCGGCATCTAGCGCCACCTGTTCGTCACTGCGCGTGTCAATACGCTCAATATAGATAAATTCTGCATGATGGGAATTGAGCTGCTGCAGGTTTTCTTCGGTCAAGACGTGGCCGGCTGGCAACGACATGCTAAGGAAACCGTGCTCGACGACGTTGGCTGGCGCGCTCAGAACCATGCCAGGGCGGGCTTCCACGATCGGGATGAAATGCAGACGCATGCGCATGATGCAGGGGAAATATCAGGTGTCTGAGAGCACAAAACTGCTCTTGTTGACGATGCCCGTTGCAATCTCCTGCAAGCGCTCGAAAGGGATGGGCTTGGCCAGGAGTTCAATGCCGTCCGGGATGCCGCCACGGGCCTCGATGGTCTCGCGGTCGAGCCCGCTGACGACCACGAAGGTGGTGTCAACCAGCTCTGGGGCTTTGCGCAGCACCCGCAACATACCAAAACCATCCATGCCGGGCATGTGCAGGTCAGTGATCAGCAGATCGGGGCCGCCGCGGCCCATCAGCAGCAGCGCCGCAAAGGCGTTGTCCAGTCCTACAACATCGGGTGCCATCGGCCAATTTCTCAGTTTGGCGTCGTACAAACGCAACAGATCAGGGTCATCTTCAACCACCAAAATGCGCAACTTGCGTGTTT
>CAIYNH010000245.1 GCA_903927495.1 uncultured beta proteobacterium | reverse complement strand
CCACCACCCACAACAATCAGGCCATGAATGAGGCGGTTCGGGCGGTTGCGCGGGACTACCTGGACGGCCAGGAGTTGACCGAAGGTCTGCTCAACCACATCGAGGTTGCGATTCGGGCCTATGACCCCTGCTTGTCCTGCGCCACCCATGCGCTCGGCAAGATGCCACTGGAGGTGACTTTGCTGGCAGCTGACGGCACGCGCCTTGATCGGGTGCAGACCTCAACTGATGGTGATCTGGTGCGACTTTAACTCCCTCATAAGTGAACACTTTTTCTGTCGCTATCGTAATAGATGCGGATGTAGTTCACTATTATTTGAGTAGCGTTTTGTGAGCATGATTGAACGCCCCACTCCCGCCCCACTGCTGATTCTGGGCTGGGGCAACCTGAGTCGCGGCGACGATGCGCTGGGGCCGATGTGTGTGACAGCCTTGCGTCAGCTCCTGCCAGACGACTTGCGCCATCAAGTCGAGTTTCTGGACGACTACCAGTTGCAGATCGAACATGCACTGGATCTGCTAGGTCGCAAAAATGTGCTGTTTGTTGATGCCAGTGTGAGCTGCAGTGCACCGTTTGAGGTCAGCCCACTGCGGCCGGTTCAAGATGGCAGCTTCACCACCCACGCCATGTCACCCCAGGCGCTCATGCAGGTCTATCAAAATCTGCAAGGCCAGGCACCACCTCCATGCACCCTTCTGGCCATTCGGGGGTATGCCTTTGAATTGGGCGAACCAGCAGGATCGGCCGCACTGGCGCATTTGAATGATGCACTCCAGTGGGCGCAAAGCTGGATTTCAAAGGCTACAAATGCCATTCATACCGGGGCGACCCCCAGAGAGATGGCATTCGATTCAGATTTGAAGTCTGGTTGAGAGTCCCCGGCCTTATACGGCACCGGATCATGCCAAATGCGACCCCGCCCGACTGGGCGGCCTTTCGACCGCCGCCCCCTGCGACAGCTTTGTTAGACCGCTGCCAAAGCTTGTGCCAAATCTGCCAGCAGGTCATCAATGTGCTCAATGCCCACCGACAAGCGCACCGCGTCTTCTGGCACCCCGGCTTTGATCAGTTCCGCAGGCGACAACTGACGATGCGTGGTCGAGGCCGGGTGCGTGGCCAGCGACTTGGCATCGCCAATGTTGACCAGTCGCGTGAACAACTGCAGCGCATCCAAAAAGGCAGCACCGGCCTGACGACCTTCACCTGGCGCTGACTTGACACCGAAAGTCAGCAAGCCGGAGCCCTTGCCACCGAGGTATTTTTGCGCCAGCGCATGGTCCGGGTGGCTTGCCAGGCCGACATAGTTGACCCAGGAGACCTTCGGGTGTGTTTGCAGAAATTCGGCCACTTTCAGGGTGTTGTCGTTGATGCGATCCATGCGCAGCGCCAGGGTCTCGATGCCTTGCAAAATCAAAAATGCGTTAAATGGCGACAGCGCTGCGCCGGTGTTGCGCAGGGGCACCACGCGGGCACGACCAATGTAGGCGGCTGCACCCAATGCTTCGGTGTAGATCACACCGTGGTAGCTGGCATCGGGCTCGTTTAGGCGCTTGAATTTGGCTTTGTGCTCAGCCCAAGGAAATTTTCCTGAATCAACAATGGCACCGCCAATGCTGTTGCCGTGGCCACCCAGGTATTTGGTGAGCGAATGCACCACGATGTCGGCACCATGCTCAAACGGGCGCAGCAGATACGGCGTGGCCACGGTGTTGTCCACAATCAACGGAACACCATGGCGGTGGGCAATGGCGGCAATAGCGGCAATGTCGGTCACCGTGCCTTGCGGGTTGCTGATGGATTCGATGAAAACGGCCTTGGTTTTGTCGTCAAAAAGTGGCTCAAAACTGGCTAGGTCACGCGGGTCGACAAAACGAGTGCTGATACCTGACAGCGGCAAGGTGTGCGCGAGCAGGTTGTAGGTGCCACCATACAGTGCTGTGCTGGCAATAATATTGTCACCAGCCTCGGCAATGGTCTGGATCGAATACGTGACTGCAGCCTGACCAGAGGCCAGCGCCAGCCCGGCAATGCCGCCCTCGAGCGCTGCCACACGCTGCTCCAGCACATCATTGGTCGGATTCATGATGCGGGTGTAGATATTGCCCGGCACTTTCAGGTCAAACAAATCGGCACCGTGCTGGGCACTGTCAAAGGCGTAAGCGGCGGTCTGGTAGATCGGCACGGCCACGGCCTTGGTGGTGGGGTCCGGGCTGTACCCGGCGTGGACAGATTGGGTTTCGAATTTCCAGGACTGGGACATCAAATAACTCCTTAATGGGTGAGGTTTGCGGAAAACGATTGGGTCGACTGACGCTATATATATGCTAGCTTCTAGTGCTTTGTTTATAAGCGCTGAAGGCAAAATATCATATAAATTTCTTGCCTACAACAAGTTGAGTTTAAGTCTTGCCTGTAATCATCTTGTTGGTCTGCCAAGTTGAATGCATGACCAACAGTGCATCTGGTCGTGCGCACTGTGTCGAAAACAACTTGCCAGCGCTGGTGGCGCTGACTTTGCATTTTCAGATGCCGTGAAATTGTTTTTGACTGCATCATGTTTCGAGCCTCGAAATTCATTGCCAAAATGCAACTGAGCGAATTTTGCGGCAGAATTTCCAAAACAGGAACGACTAATTATTTATTTTCATATAACCAATATGTCTTTGAACCAATTGGTTAATTTATCCTTCTTTTGATAAAACTGGCAGTTGTTGGCAAAAGACCGGGAGTACGATCATTGCCCCAGACGGTTCGGCAAACCGCCTTCAATTTATCAGGAAGATATCGATGAAGATCAGTCAGAACACAATCGCGCATGGTGTCACATTGCTGCAGGATCCCTTGCGCAACAAGGGCACGGCATTTACAGAAGTCGAACGCGACACCCTGGGCTTGCGCGGCCTGCTGCCGCCTCACATTCATACGCAGGATGAACAGATGGCGCGTTTTCTGGAAAACCTGCGCAACCTGCCCGACCCGCTGGAAAAATTCGTCGCACTAAGTGCCCTGCATGACCGCAATGAAGCACTCTTTTTCAGGGTGGTTTGCGACAACGTCGATGAGATCATGCCGCTGATTTACACCCCCACGGTGGGGCTGGCCTGCCAGCGCTTTGGACATATTTTCCAACGCCCACGCGGCATGTTCATCAGCATCAACGACCGCGGCCGGGTGGCCGATATCTTGCGAAACTGGCCACGCAAGGCAGGCATCATTGTGGTGACTGACGGTGAACGCATTTTGGGCCTGGGGGACCAGGGTGCCAACGGCATGGGCATACCAGTGGGCAAGCTGTCCTTGTATACCGCTTGCGCTGGCATTGATCCGGCGATCTGCCTGCCCATCACGCTGGACATGGGTACCAACAATGAAGCCTTGCTGGCCGACCCCTACTACGTGGGTTTGCGCCGTCGCCGGGTGACTGGTCCTGCCTACGATGAACTGGTGGACGAATTCATCACCGCAGCCCGTGAGGTGTTCCCGGATGTGATTATTCAGTTTGAGGACTTTGCCAACCACAATGCGTTTCGGTTACTGGAGCGCTATCGCAACAAGATATGTACCTTCAACGACGACATTCAGGGCACAGCAGCGGTGGCGTTGTCGGGTGTCTTGTCGGCACTGCGCGTCAAGGGCACCCAACTGATCGACGAGAAATTTCTGTTTCTGGGCGCAGGTGAGGCAGCCACCGGTATTGCCGACCTGATTGTGGCGGCCATGGTGGCACAGGGCGTTGACATTGAACTGGCACGCCAGCACTGCTGGTTGGTTGACTCAAAGGGCCTGGTAGTGAAGTCACGCGTGGGCTTGGCCGCGCAAAAACTGCCCTATGCGCACGAACACGCCAGCCTGACTGACTTTGTCGCCGCCATTAGTACGCTCAAACCCACTGCCATCATTGGTGTCGCGGCCGTCGGGGGCACGTTTACCCCGGCAGTGCTGCGGGCCATGGCCGACATCAACCAGCGCCCCATCGTGTTTGCCTTGTCCAACCCTACATCCAAAGCCGAGTGCAGCGCCGAGCAGGCTTATGTGGGTACCGATGGTCGGGCCTTGTTTGCTTGCGGTAGCCCGTTTGCGCCGGTTCCATTCCAGGGCCGGACACTGGTACCACGTCAGGGCAATAACGCCTATATTTTCCCCGGCGTGGGCCTGGGGGCGATCGCTTGCGGAGCCACCCGTATCACCGACGAGATGTTTCTGGCCGCTGCTCAGACCCTGGCCGCTTATGTCACGCCAGCCGACTTGGCGCAAGGCAGCTTGCTGCCGCCACTGGCGAATATCCGCGAGGTGTCGGCCCACATTGCGGTAGCCGTGGCCGAAGTGGCCTTTCAGAGCGACTTGGCATCAAGATCCCGGCCGGAAAACCTGCTGGAATTGGTTCGGGCACATGTCTACGACACCCACTACCCGGCTTACGTCTGATTGAGCGTTCCCAAAGGCTTGGGCACTTTCATGAGGTCAGTAGCGGGCATACCTTGCCGATGCTGACCCGCTCATGGGCCGGATGAAAGCACTAAGTCGAAGCACCCGTGCGTGCGGCCCTGCT
>CAIYNH010000244.1 GCA_903927495.1 uncultured beta proteobacterium | reverse complement strand
CGCGCGGTGCTGGTGGTGTGATTCCACCAAATGCTACGCTCAAATTTGATGTCGAATTGCTGGCAATTGGTTGAGCAGGACGGTCAATAAGAGCTGCTTTTCAACTTTTGTTTTTGCGGGCCAGGTGTGCGCCCGCATTTTTCTTTTCGCATCTTGGTGAATGGCGTATTTGCGTTTTGAGCTCTTGAAATAGCCCAAGTTGCCCCAAATTCGCATCATCGTTGTTTCAATTTCCAGTCGTATCGAATGTCTGATCCTACATCTACCCCTTACCATCAAAACCAGGCTGCAAGCGCTGCGGCCGACCCACTCATTGCCAGTGACATTGCTGCCGCTTTGGTCAACTATGAAGCGGAAGCACTGCTTAAATGCCAAGCCGAACTGGCCGAGTTGCAGGCCAAAAGCGCCGAACTCGCAGACCAGTACCTGCGTGCCAAGGCCGATGCCGAAAATGCCCGCCGTCGTGCCGAAGATGAAATCTCAAAAGCTCGTAAATTTGCCGTTGAAGGTTTTGCAGACAGCCTATTGCCGGTCGTTGACAGCCTCGAAGCTGGGCTGAATATTCAGGATGCCACCGTGGAGCAAATACGTGAAGGCTCGCAGGCCACCTTGCGTCAGTTGCTGGCGGCGCTTGAGCGAAATAAAGTGATCGCCATCAATCCTCAATCAGGCACCAAGCTGGATCCAAATCAGCACCATGCCATCAGCGTGGTGCCCTCGGAGTTTGAGGCCAATAGCGTGGTCACAGTGCTGCAAAAAGGTTACTCCATTGCTGAACGTACTTTGCGCTCGGCACTGGTCACCGTATCTGCACCCAAATAAGTCGTTTGCATGTCTTGAAATATTTCAGGTCAGCGCCAAGTTACACCACATCTGAATTTCAATCATTTAAGGAAACATCATGGGAAGAATTATTGGTATTGACCTGGGCACCACCAACAGTTGCGTGGCCATCATGGAGGGCAATGTGCCTAAAGTGATTGAAAACGCCGAAGGTGCCCGCACCACACCGTCCATCATCGCCTATCAGGAAGACGGTGAAGTGCTGGGGGGTGCATCAGCGAAACGCCAGTCAGTCACCAATCCAAAAAATACCCTCTACGCAGTTAAGCGTCTGATCGGGCGCAAGTTCGTTGAAAAAGAGGTGCAAAAAGACATCGACTTGATGCCTTACAAAATTGCCGCTGCTGACAACGGTGATGCTTGGGTAGAAGTGCGTGGAAATCGAATGGCACCGCAGCAAATTAGTGCTGACGTACTGCGCAAAATGAAAAAAACAGCCGAAGACTATTTGGGCGAATCCGTAACCGAAGCCGTCATCACTGTCCCCGCCTACTTTAATGATGCCCAGCGCCAAGCCACAAAAGACGCTGGTCGAATTGCTGGACTTGATGTCAAGCGCATCATCAACGAGCCCACCTCCGCGGCCCTGGCCTTTGGTCTGGACAAGCAGGAAAAGGGCGACCGCAAGATTGCCGTGTATGACCTGGGTGGCGGCACGTTTGACGTGTCCATCATCGAGATTGCCGACGTCGATGGCGAAAAGCAGTTCGAAGTACTGTCCACCAATG
>CAIYNH010000243.1 GCA_903927495.1 uncultured beta proteobacterium | reverse complement strand
GGCTCCTTGACCTTGACGATCATCTCGGCCTGGGCAAACACCTCTGGCGCATCCGCCACCAATCGGGCACCGGCGGCCAGGTACTGCTCGTCGCTCAGACCAATCGAGGCACCGGCACCTGTTTGCACCAGAACCTGGTGACCATGGTGGCTAAGCTCGCGCACGCTGGCTGGTGTCAGACCGACGCGGTATTCGTGGTTTTTAATTTCTTTGGGTAGTCCGATCAACATGCTGGTCTCCGGTAGGATGGTTTGGAAAACCCGCAGTGTCTGGCAAGTCGAGCCACAAAGAAACAAAGATCAGACTTTTCAGCGTGCCATTCTTGTGGCTAATAGAACAAGCCAGACCTTCAGTCTGCTTTGACGCGCCCAGACTGAATGACCGGTTTCCAACGCCCGATTTCGCGCACGATATGGGTGCCAAAGGCCTCAGGTGTTGTGGGCGCAGCGATCGCGCCCTCATTGTTGAGTCGTGTTTTCAGTTCGGGCGAAGCCAGCGCCAGGTTGATCTGCAGGTTGAGCCTGGTGATGATGTCTTTGGATGTTCCGGCTGGCGCGACCACACCGTACCACTGGTCAGCCTCGAAATCCTTGTAACCCGACTCCGCCACCGTGGGTAGGTCGGGCAAGATATCAAGGCGCTTGGGGCTGGAAACCGCCAAGGCACGCAACTGACCGCTCTTGATCTGGCCGATCACGGCGGGGGCACCGGTGAACAGCATTTGAATTTGCCCGCCCAACAGATCGCTGATGGCCGGCGCAGTCCCCCGATATGGGATGTGAAGAATGGCGGTTCCGGTCTGCATTTTGAAGTATTCTGTGGCCAGATTGGCGGCACTGCCATTGCCCCCTGATCCGTAATTGAGTTGACCAGGCTTGGCCTTGGCCAGCGCAATCAACTCATGCAGATGGGTCGCCTTGACCAAGGGGTGCACCACCAGCACATTAGGGACCCGCGCCACCCACGCCACCGGTGCAAAGTTTTTCACCGGGTCATAGGGCAGATTCGGATACAGCGACGGATTCACTGCCAAGGTGCCGATGTGCCCCATCAGCAAGGTGTAACCATCCGCAGGGGCCTTGGCAACTTTGTCAGCGCCAATCGAACCACCGGCACCGGGAACATTGTCAATGAGCACCGGTTGCCCCCAGGCCTTGGTGAGTTCCACGCCAATGGCGCGTGCCAGTATGTCGGTGGAGCCACCCGGGGTGAACGGCACCACCAATCGGACAGGTTTGCTGGGATAGCCGCTTGGGGCTGTTTGAGCCAACCCATTTTGAGTGAATAAAAGACCTGTAGCTCCCGCTAAAAGAGCGTAGCGTACTATGAATTTAGAAGCATTTATAGGCATTTTTTTAGGCTTTACAGGCTCAGAATTCAACTTTTTCGCCAGGCTTGATGGTCAGCACCCGGGTACTACTGGCACCGAGTGCTTGTACCAACTCAGCCGGTGTGCCCTTGCCCAAAGGGTTGGCACCATAGTGCATGGGTATTACCGCCTTGGGCTTTAACCACTCGCGAATGGCAAAAGCAGCGTCAACCGGCCCCATCGTGAAGTTGCCGCCGATGGGCATCAGAACCAGGTCGGGCTTGTAATATTCAGCAATAAATTTCATGTCGCCAAACAGGCCCGTGTCGCCCATGTGGTAAATCCGGAAACCATTTTCCAGTTCAATGATGAAGCCCAAGGGTTCGCCGCCCACATGGGTTTCATCCTTGCCCGTGCTCGGATTCTTCCAGACCAACACCGACGAATGCTCTGCATGCACGGCCGTGACCTTGATGCCTGGTACCGGAGTGATGGTTCCACCTTTATTGAAGCGAGGTAGTTGTTCGGGCGGGAGTATGCCCAGCAGTGCAGCGGATTGATTCATGTCACCTGGCGCATACATCGGAATTTTGTTCAGAAAAGCCAGCGCCGGTGCATCGGCAAAGTGGTCAAAATGGGCGTGACTGACCAGCAGCACATCAATTTTCCCCAGGGCCTCCAGATTTTTATACTCTGGCGGAGTCAGGGGGTTGAGACGTAGCCAGGGATCGGTAACGATCACTTTGCCGCCTGGGCTGGTGATTTTGAAAGCCGATTGCCCGAGCCAAAGAACTTCTGTTTTCGCTGTTTCTGCAATAACCGATCCACCCATCAGGGCTATCGCAAAGTACAGCCAAGCCATAGGGCGGAGCATAAATTTAAGCAGCATTCGCAGTCCTTCACGCAGGGATTGAAGACAGTCAATGTCATCATAAGTTGTATTCACCCAGCGTGCCAGGCATAGCAGCTATAACGCAAGCTTGCCTGGGAATTACCCTGATCTCAAAAAGAAATGGAGCCTTTTCAGATGCGGCAAAGACTTCGACGGTCATTGAGTTAAGACGGCGATGGCATTGATTCGGTGACCACCAGGGCCTGTCCCATTTCCCCGATCTCTTGCATTGACATGATCCGGTTGACATTGAGCAAAATCACAAATTTGCCGTTTACCTTTGCAATGCCTTCTATGAAATCGGGCCGGATTCTGGTGCCAAAGTTAGGTGCGGGCTCAATTTCAGTGGAGGCAATCTCCAGCACCGCCTGCACCGAGTCCACCACCACGCCCATGTTTTGGTGCTCGGTCTCGGTTGCGTTGTCAAGCTCGATGATGACAATGCAGGTGCTTTTGAGCACCGGGGTCGATGGCTTGCCAAAGCGGTTTGAGAGATCCATCACCGGCACCACAGCGCCGCGCAGGTTGATAACACCGCGAATGCACGCCGGCATCATTGGCACGTCCGTCAGGTTGGCATACCAGATGATTTCCTTGATGCACAAGATGTTGATCGAGAACATCTCGCCACTCAGGATGAAAGTCAGGTATTGTTTTTTTTCAATCGCCGCTGGCGTTTTAGCCAAGCTGGCTGGCAGTTGATGGTCTTTCTTCACCAAAGCAGTCATAACGTGCTCCGGTTAGAACTTGGAGAATTGGGACTCATCGGGCATCTGCTGAGATGCCTGCCCGGTGTAAGCAGTCAGTTTTGCCGCGCCATTTTTTGCCGCCAACGGCTTGCCCAGCGCAGTTTTCCG
>CAIYNH010000242.1 GCA_903927495.1 uncultured beta proteobacterium | reverse complement strand
CTTACAGTTAAAAACAAGCGGTCAACTGAGGAATCTAGGATGATGGCCATGAAGCATGAAACCCTGGGCATGTGGCTGGGGGTTTTGGGCGTAAGCATCTTTGCTGTCACGCTGCCCATGACACGGCTCGCCACCGGTACGGTGGATGCTCCCCAACTCTCGCCTTGGTTTGTCACGTTTGGCCGAGCTGCACTGGCGGGATGCTTGTCCATGGTATTTCTGCTGCTAACCCGCTCGCGCCCACCCAACCGGGCCCAGCGCAAGTCACTGGGCATGGCACTGCTGGGCAACGCCGTTGGCTACCCCTTGCTACTGGGTTTTGCGCTGCGCCATGTCACCTCCGGCCATGCCGCCGTAATCACTGCCTTGTTGCCGTTGGCCACAGCAGCGATCGCCGCGCTGGTGTTGCACCAACGGGCGAGACTGGGTTTTTGGCTGTGCGCGGGTTTGGGAAGCACCCTGGTGGTGGTGTTCTCGCTGCTGCGCGCCTATAGCCAAGGGCATGGATTTGGCTTTGAGTGGGCCGATTTGTTGCTGGTGGGCGCTGTACTGGCGGCATCCATGGGGTATGTGTTCGGCGCAAAAGTTACCCAAGCGCTTGGCGCTGAGCGGGTGATTTGTTGGGTCTGTGTGATGGCGCTGCCCTTGAGCGTTCCCGGCACACTACTCACCTGGCCAGAGCACAGTGTCAACACCTCGGCCTGGCTCGGTTTGCTCTATGTAGGCGTGTTTTCCATGTGGGCCGGATTTTTTGCCTGGTACCGGGGCATGGCAATGGGTGGGGCACTGCGGGTTAGCCAAACCCAGCTATTGCAACCTTTTTTAAGCATTTTGGCGGCCGTGCCCCTGCTTGGCGAACCCCTGGAATGGGTGACACTCGGGTTTGCGTTAGCCGTTATGGTCACTGTATTTATGGGCAAACGTTATAACCTCCCCCCAGCCACTTTCACCCGCACATCCAAGGACGCTCCATGACCGACAACTCACCCCTCTGGCAACTGGCCCGCCGTGCCGCGCGCATGAACCCGTCCGTCATCCGTGAGATTCTGAAAGTCACCGAACGCCCGGGCATCATCAGCTTTGCCGGGGGTTTGCCATCGGCCAAAACTTTTCCGGTGACCGAATTTGCAGCCGCATGCGCCAAGGTGCTGCGCGACGACCCGCAAGGCGCACTGCAATATGCCGCCAGCGAAGGCTTTGGGCCACTGCGTGAGATGGTTGCCGACCGGCTGCCCTGGAACGTCGACCCCGCTCAGGTGCTTATCACCACTGGCTCGCAGCAGGGCTTGGATCTGGTTGCCAAGGTGCTGGTGGATGCGGGCAGCAAAATCCTGGTGGAGTCCCCGACTTACCTGGGTGCCGTGATGGCCTTTATTCCAATGGAGCCGAGCGTGGTCAGCGTGGCCAGTGACGCGGACGGCATCGACATCACCGACTTGACAGAAAAAGCCCGGGACGCGCGCTTCCTGTACGTGCTGCCGAACTTCCAGAACCCTACCGGTAACACCATGAGCGAGGGCCGCAGGGCGGCTTTAAGCAGCACCGCGGCTGAGTTGGGCTTGCCGCTGATTGAAGACAATCCGTACGGCGACTTGTGGTTTGACACCCCGCCTCCCGGCCCCTTGACCGCCCGCAACCCAGACGGATGTATCTACCTCGGATCCTTTTCGAAAGTACTGGCACCGGGCTTGCGGTTGGGCTTTGTGGTGGCACCCAAAGCGGTCTACCCTAAGCTGCTGCAAGCCAAGCAAGCGGCTGACCTGCACAGCCCTGGCTTCAACCAGCGCATGATTGCCGAGGTGATGAAGGACGGTTTTCTGGATCGCCATGTGCCCACCATCCGCGCACTGTACAAATCCCAGCGCGATGCCATGCTCGACGCACTGGCCCGGGAAATGCCCACTGGCGAGGCAGATTCGACCTTGACCTGGAATGCACCGGCCGGTGGCATGTTTTTGTGGGCACGCCTGCCCAAAGGCATGCGAGCGGTCGATTTGTTGCCCTTTGCGGTCGAGCAAGGCGTGGCCTTTGTACCGGGCGAGCCGTTTTATGCCGATCATGGCGACCCCCGGACCCTGCGCCTGAGCTTCGTGACGCCCAGTGTGGAAGAAATTCAGCGCGGTGTCGCAGCTCTGGCCGTGGCCATGAATACCTATGCCGCAAGCCTGCGCGCCTGATCGCACTCGGCCCTCAACCCATTTCGACTGGCAGCATGAAAAATCGCCCTTTCAAACAAGTTGACGTATTCACCGCCACGCCATATCTGGGCAATCCACTGGCCGTGGTACTGGACGCAGGCGGGTTGTCCACTGGCGCAATGCAACAATTTGCGCATTGGACCAATCTGTCTGAAACCACGTTCTTGTTACCCCCCAGCCCAGAGGCAGCGGCTGCTGGGGCCGATTACCAGGTGCGCATCTTTACCACCGCTTACGAGATGCCGTTTGCCGGCCACCCCACACTGGGTAGCTGCCACGCCTGGCTGGAGAGCGGTGGCCAGCCCAAACATCCCGAATGGGTCATGCAGGAATGCCAGGTCGGGCTGGTGCGGATTCGCCACCACAATAAGCCACTGGCGTTTGCAGCCCCACCACTTACGCGTAGTTCGCCCACAGCCGAGTGCGTCGCTCAATTGTCCGCAGCGCTTGGTCTGAGCAGCGTGCAGCTGCTGATCGCGCAGCACCTCGTCAATGGTCCGCGCTACATAGGTCTGCTGCTGAGCAGCACCAACGCCGTGCTGCAACTCCAGCCGGATCTGACCGCACTGCGCCCCGCCATGGTGGCCGCAGGCATCAGCGGCGTGGGCGTGGCGGCTGTAACTGACACCGCACCAGCGAATGCTCTCATCAGGCGGTCTAACCGTGAAGCCCGCGCATTTGGCAGTTACTCTACTGCCAACTCAATTGCGGAAAAAGAACTTGCGCAACTGGAGGTACGATTTTTTGCCAACGATGTCATGGTGACCGAAGACCCCGTCACTGGTAGCTTCAACGCCAGCTTGGCGCAGTGGCTGATCGCTGACGGCCTGGCCCCCAGCCGCTATGTTGCCACCCAAGGCACCTGCCTGGGCCGCTACGGACAGGTGCATATCGAACGCGACGGGGCTGACCAGGTATGGGTTGGTGGTGCCTGTGTCAGTTGCATAGACGGGGTCGTCAAGCTATGACCAATTCACTACTAAATCAGTAGCTATCGTCGCAAGAGTGACAAGCTTGAAAATCAAATTTGGTATAAACGCAAGCCATGGGAAACCTCTACCTCGTGCGTCACGGCCAAGCCTCTTTGGGGGCCGATGATTACGACCATCTGAGCGACATGGGGCAGCGCCAAAGCAGGCAACTCGGTCGCTATCTGGCTGGTAAAAAGTTGAGCTTCGATGTCATATTGACTGGCACTCTGCGCCGACACACTCAGACGCTGGCAGGCATCAGTGAAGGCATGGACAGGCATTTGCATGGGGTGCAGTGGCCGGGCCTGAACGAATACGACAGTGAGGCCGTGATCACCGCTGCCCATGCGGAACCGTTGGCTCGCCCTATTACACCCGATGCCTATCGCCAGCACTTTGGCCTGCTGCGGCAAGGACTCACACTTTGGATGCTGGGAAAAACCCAACCTGCAGGCATGCCCACCTGGAAAGATTTTCAGCAAGGAGTGATTGAGGTGCTGACCCACATCAGGCAAAGTGGGGCGCAACAGGTGTTGGTGATTTCCAGCGGCGGCCCCATTGCCACCGCCTTGAGTTATGTGCTGATGACCCCCCCGGAAAGTACTGTCGAACTCAACATGCGCTTGCGTAACAGCGCCATCACCGAGTTGGCGTTTACCCCAAAACGCTTTGCATTGCATACCTACAACACCTTGCCGCATCTGGATGCACCAGAGTTTGAAGACTGCATCACCCACGCTTGAGCGCAATCTGCGAACCAAAAAAAGGCTCCCAAAGGAGCCTTTTTGACAGCCGTCAGGCCGTTCGAGATCAGGCCTTCTTGGTCACTGCAGCTGCAGCACTCAGGGCTTGCTCGGTTACCGCAGTGATGTTGCTCTCAGCCATGGCCATGGCTTGTTTGGCTGAATTTTGAGCCGAATCAATGGCGTTTTGACTGGAAGCCAAAGCGCTCTTGAGTACAGCAACAGCAGACTCAGTGCCGGCAGGTGCGTTTTTCGACACATTTTCAATCACTTGGTTGAAAGCTTTTTGTGCTTCAGCAGACTTGCCTTCAAAGGCCTTGGTGAATTCAGCGCTGGCTTCGACAGTGATGCCATACACGTGACGACCGTAAGCGGCTGCTTTTTCAGTCATGGGCTTAACCAAACCGGTTTGCATGGCGAGAAATTCCTGGGCATCCTTGACAGCCAGCGAAGCCTGAATGTGGCTGAATGATTCCGTCATCAGGGCCTTGGCAGCAGCCATATTAAGTTCAACCAGCTTCTCAAACCCGGTGTAAGACTTGGTGGTCAAGTTCTTGATGGTGTCGAGGTTGGTTTTGTTGGTAGCAGTGATTTGGTCGGCAGTAATAAACATGGTGATTTCCTTCTGGTTGGGGTAATTGCGTTGTAACGTCCGGGTTAAGCGGTTTATGTTGCAGTGCAGCATGACCTGAATTATAGGGAAAACCCGCAGTCTTTTTGATTTATTTTGTTGCAGTGCAACAAAATTCCTAGAGTTTTGGCTCTAACTGGTCTAAACGACGCGTCATGTTCGGACCTAAAACGACTTGGAAGCCAGATTTCAACCGGGGAATTCGCGTCTGTCAGCCCCAAGAATGCGTGCTTTGTCCCGTATCACAGGCCGAGGCGGCTCAGCGCCACAGAATTAGTGCTGTTCCCATCACCGTCAGGGCAGCACCCACCCAGGCCCCCGGCGCCGGCGCTCTTTTAAGCTGAAACCACAAGAGTGGCAACAGCAAAATCGGCGACACCGATGACAGGATCGCCACCATACCGACATCGCCATTTTTCAGCGCCAGCAGTACCAGCGTCATGCCAATGCCCATGGCAATAAAACCATTCAGGCCAGTTTGCGCCAGCACGCGCCAAGTCAGCGCCTGTTGCGCCCGGGCCGCCCTGAAACCGGCCACCAGCAACACAAAATGAACCAGAGTTGCGGCAGTGACCCGCACCGCCGAGGCCATGACCGGGTCCACCTGGGTTGCCATCACCGGTTTCGCGATCAACGAACCCACGGCCTGGCATAGGGCCGCCAGCAGTGCCAGCAAAATACCCGTGCCCACATGGCCATGGTCGGCTTCCCAAGCATGGGTTTCGTCCTTGTGCCGGCCCAACACGATGGCGGTCATCACGCCAGCCAGGGTCAGCACCGCACCCACCAGCGCCTGCAAATTCATGCGCTCACCCAGCACACCCACCCCAAGCACTGCACCAAACACCGCATTGCTGGCAAACAAGACACCGGCGCGGCGTGGACCCAGCCGGTTTATGGCCGCAAACAAGGCGGTGTCACCAACAAAGATGCCAATCCAGCCGCTGACGGCCATCACAGCAGCATCACGCGGTGTGAAACTTTGCCAGGAACCGGTGACCAGCACCACCGACCACAGCATGCCAGCCACCAGCAACATGCGCCAGCGCGTAAAAGCAAAGGCGCCCAGGTAGCGCGAGGGGGTTACCGATGTCAAACTGCCCACCGCCCAGCAGGCCGCCGCACCCAACGCAAACAGGTCGTAAGGAGCCATTAGAGGAAAAACACCCGTACCTGGAGTGCGGCTGCCACTGGCCAGAACTGGAATGACAGAGAACGGCGTGGCAAGTTTGCTCAACCCAGGGTGGCACGCGCCACCAAGGTATCGCCCGGCAATTTATCAATTTCAGCCAGCAATTTTGCCAGTGCCAGAGCAGCGGCATTGAGTAGGGCCTGGCCTTTCTCACAACTGGCATTGGCGGCATTGCCGACCGCACCGGCAGGGTTGTAATCCTGCATTTGCCAGCCTAGCTTGGCGCTCTTGCCATTACCCAAAATGCCAAACTGGGCCGCTCTGACTTGTGCCGTGGAGGCAAAATTTTGGGCCTGAGCCATGTCCACGTGCTGAGGGTCAAGCGCCAGCATCATGGATGTTTCAATTTCACCGCCGTGTATGCCAAAGCGATGCTCCTGGGGGCTGAATAGTGCGTTAACGTCGCCACCGCGCTGATCTTGCAGCGGTAAATTGAACCAGCTCACGCTGTACACCAGCAGGTCAAGTCGCGATCGCAAATCTCGCGCGACCACATCCATCACACTGACGTTGCCGCCGTGGCTGTTCAATAGCACCAGTTTGTTAACCCCTGTAGCTGCAACCGACTCGGCAATGTCAGTCCAAAGCCGCACGATGGTCTCGAGTTTCAGAGTCAAGGTACCGGGAAATCGCGCATGCTCCGGACTCAACCCCACCACCTGCGTCGGCAGCACCAGCACCTTCATGTGGGCAGGCAGCGCCGACAGCGCAGCCTTGAGCACTCCTTCCACCAAGACGGTGTCAACGCTCAGGGGTAAATGCGGGCCATGCTGTTCAGTCGCCGCCACGGGCAACACCGCGATCGTTCGCGCTATATCGCCGTTGGCACGCAATTGCGCAAAATCAGCCGTCGTCCAGTCAGCCCAAAAGTGTGAAGTGGTCATAAGCGGTCTCTCTTAGTCGTTCATTCTGGCGCTGGCGATAACCCGGCATCATCAGGCTTTTTTCATGAACTCGGCTTTGAGCATGAAAGCCCCTTGCTCGGTTTTGCAGTCCACCTCGTGGTCGCCTGCACCTTCTGGCAAACGAATCCCCTTGATTTTGGTGCCCTTTTTCAACACGATGGATGAGCCCTTGACTTTCAGGTCTTTGATCAAAATAACCGTATCACCACTGACCAGCGGGTTGCCATTGGCATCCCTGACCGGCCCACCGACCGCCTCGCCAGAGTCAGGCACAAGCGTCGTCGGCCACTCAAAGCCGCAGTCCGGGCAAACATAGTTGTCGCCATCCGGGTAGGTGTTTTCAAGGGTGCATTGAGGGCAAGCGGGCAAATTTGGCATAAATATCGCGATTCGGGGTTAGCAGGTTTTTCGACAGGCTTGCAAGTGTACGTGCAGGAATTTGACAGAATCCGCCTCAGTCATGAGGATGCCTTCTCGCCACAAAGTTCAAAGCAGCCGCTGGCTCTGCCTGGCAGCAACACGTCGGCTCACATGCAAGAACGAGCCTTCAGGCGTTTTGAAATCCAAACGTTTTGCTGATTTCATGCCCAAAAGCAGCAGCACTGAACTTCCCATTTAATCAGGTTTTTCACTGCTTTAACCCGTGGCCGATGCCGCATAAAGGCGAAAATGCTGCGCATGACACACGACCTTTTCCGCACCGACTCATACCTGACTGAATGCACCGCCACCGTCACAGCCATCACGGCGCAGGGCATTGTGCTGGATCGCACCGTTTTTTACCCACTGGGCGGTGGGCAAGCGGGCGACACCGGCATTTTGATACTGGCAAATGGTCAGAAAATTGCCATAACAGACACCCGAAAGGGCAAATCTGAAGAAGGCATTTTCAATGACAAAATCGCCCATATACCCAATCCAGACGTGCTTGAAGCACTACTAAATACAGAGCAAATAGGCAACATTGAGTTGCGCCTGGGTGACGTGGTCACAGCCCGTATCGACTGGGCTCGACGACACCGGATGATGCGCTTTCACACCTGCACCCACCTGCTGTGCCACGTCGTGCCGCAGTTGGTCAACGGCTGCTCCATCACGCCAGACTATGCGCGACTGGACTTCAACATGACCGATCCACTGGACAAAGAGGTTCTGAGTGCAGCCATTGCCAAACTGGTGGACGCAGCGCTGCCGGTCACCCTCGGCACCATCACGGATGCTGAATTGGATGCCAACCCGGCGCTGGTCAAAAGCATGTCGGTACAACCGCCACGCGGTAGCGGTCAGATTCGCACCATTGGCATTGGCACCAGCACCTTGATCGACCTGCAGCCCTGCGGCGGCACCCACGTAGCGAACACCGCCGAAATTGGTCAGATTGTTGTCACCAAGATTGAAAAGAAATCAGCCACTACGCGGCGCGTCGTGTTGGGCTTTGCAGCATGAGCCGGGGCCTGGTCAAGAACATCACGGGAGACAGCTTCTTTGCCTGGGATGGCGACGTGCTGGTGGTCAACATTCTGGGCAAACCCAGCGCCAGCAAGGATGCCATCGGTAAACCCAAAGGCACCCAACTCAAGGTCAGCGTCACAGCCGCCCCACTAAATGGCAAAGCCACCGACCACATGGTGCGCTTTCTGGCACCGCTGTTTGGCGTGAGCGTGGCCGCTATTGAGGTGGTGTTTGGTCAGGAAAACGTCAATAAGCAGTTGCGCATCAAAGCCCCAGCCAAATTACCAGCGGTTTTTGCCAAACCAACCGAGCAGTTATCCCTGCTCGATACTGTTAATGACCACAACTAAAGCCACCGTCCACCGAAACCCAAACCAACAAACTCAGCCCTGTGGGAACTTTGCACGGCAATTTAACTCCTATCTCTCCATGATCTTGTTTAAACGCCTCCATCGCCTTCTGTGTGCTTCATTATTGATAGCTGCTTGTGCAATTCCAACAAGCGTTACAGCCCAAAATTCAGCTAAGTCGGTGATTACGAATGAACTCGTTCGCGCCGAGCTGATGGCCTACGCACCCCAGGGGCTTGACCCCGGCAAGCCGGTCTGGGTCGGTTTACAACTCAAGCACCAGCCCGATTGGCACACCTACTGGAAAAACTCAGGCGACTCCGGCCAACCCACGACGCTCACCTGGACCCTGCCGCCGGGCGTGAGCGCTGGTGACATTGCCTGGCCACTCCCTAAAAAGATCCCGATTGGCAACCTTGCCAATTACGGCTATGAAGGCACCGTGCTGCTGCCGGTGCCTTTGAGCATCACTCCCGCTTTCAAACCCGATTCAATCAACCAGGATCTGGTGGTCAAACTGCAAGCCAGTTGGTTGGTTTGTCGTCAGGAGTGTGTTCCACAAGACGGTGAATTTGTCTTGCGTCTGCCCGCCAAAGGCTCTACTGCCCTTAACACCGCTGATTTTGATACTGCCTTTCAGGCCACGCCGAAACCCCTGAACGGGCAAAGCAGCATCAATATCCTGGGCAACACGTTGCAAATCTCCGTGACTGGCCTGCCCGCCACCTGGCAGAGCAAGACACTGGATTTTTTTCCTGAAACCCCGGAGGTGATCGAGACCGCCGCGCGCTGGACGCAAACCTGGCAAAACGCCACCTGGACTGCAAGTGTGCCGATCTCGTCCCAACGTCTGGCAAGTCCGACTGCCATGCCGGTGGTGCTGGCAGCGCAGGCTGATGGCGAACGCATTGGATTTATCACTACAGCCCCGGTGACTGGTGCGTGGCCGAGCTTGCAAGCGTCTGGCTCGGGTGCTGCCATGGTCCCGATCAACGCCAGTCCGGCGCCGGTACCCATCAGTTTTTGGGCCGCTTTGCTGGGCGCCTTGCTGGGTGGCATGATCCTCAACCTGATGCCTTGTGTTTTCCCGGTGCTGGCCATCAAGGTCGTCAGCTTTACCCGTCATGCCAATGACCAGCGCAGCCACCGCGTCAGCGGCATCGCCTACAGTGCCGGAGTGGTGCTCTCATTTTTAATGCTGGGTACGATGATGCTGGTACTTCGCGGAGCCGGCGAGCAACTCGGCTGGGGCTTTCAGTTGCAGTCACCAGCAGTCGTGGCAACGCTGGCGGCACTGTTCACCGTGCTGGGACTGAACCTGGCCGGGTTGTTTGAATTTGGCCAGTTCGTACCCAACAGCCTAGCCACTTTGGAAGCAAAAAACCCAGCCATTGATGCCTTTTTATCCGGTATTTTGGCGGTGGTGATTGCCTCCCCCTGCACCGCACCGTTCATGGGCGCATCACTCGGTTTGGCCCTGGGTTTGCCAGCCCTTGAAGCCTTGCTGATTTTTTCCTGCATCGGCGTTGGTATGGCCCTGCCCTATCTGGCGGCCAGTTGGTCACCCACGTTGGCGCGGTTGCTGCCACGCCCCGGTGCCTGGATGGATACCTTTCGCCAGGCCATGGCATTTCCCATGTTCGCCACCGTGGTCTGGTTGGTCTGGGTGCTGGGCCAGCAAACCGGCCCTGACGCAACCGGTGCGCTGCTGGCGTTGCTGCTGGCACTTGCCATGGTGATCTGGTCATTCGGCCTGCGGGGCCGCAAGCGCATCATAATTGCTACGCTTTCAGTAGCTACTTTTGCAATGCTGGTGGGCACCGTAGGCAAAAATGTCATCAAACCGCTAGAAACCGAAAGCAGCCCGGTCAGCAGCGACCGCTGGCAAAACTGGGCACCAGCCAAGGTCGAGCAACTGCAAGCCAGTGGTGGGCCGGTGTTTGTTGATTTCACGGCGGCCTGGTGCGTCACCTGCCAGTACAACAAAAAGACCACACTGGCCAACGCCGATGTGCTGGCAGATTTCGAGACGAAAAAAGTGACTCTGCTGCGTGCCGACTGGACCCGCCGCGACCCCACCATCACCAGCGCTTTGAGCCAACTGGGGCGTAACGGTGTGCCGGTGTATGTGCTTTATCAATCGGGCAAAGCGCCACTGGTGATGTCTGAAATCCTGAGCGTCGATGAGATCCGTTCAGCCCTCGCACGACTGTAGTGGCTACTACGGTGGATAGCTCCAATCTAAGGAATTGTTAAGCTGGCAGTGCTAACCTTCAAAGCACAATTCAGATTGCAGGACACCTTGTCGGGCAACCGTCAAAGACCCTGATTAATTCCTCTTAACTCTTAGGACGAACCATGAAGTCAACTCAGTACTTTTCTCATCTGCTGGTCGGCCTGGCCATGACATTGCCCCTGGTCAGCATTGCCAACCCTATCCTGGACGGCTACAAAGCGCAAGCCAAGCACGAAAACGCCGCCTTCAAAGACTTCTCGGTTGCGGCTGGACAAAAGCTTTACACCACCAAGGGTACCGATCTGTCGTGTTCTTCTTGCCACACTGATTCTCCCAAAACTGCCGGCAAGCACGTCAAGACCAACAAAGTGATTGAACCCTTGGCACCTTCAGCCAACCCGAAGCGCTTTACCGATGCCGCCAACGTCGAAAAATGGTTCAAACGAAATTGCAGCGATGCCCTGGGGCGCGCCTGCACCACGCAGGAAAAGGGCGACTTCATGGCATACGTACTGTCGGTCAATTGAGATGAACCCCATGAAATACATCCGAACCAGCTTGTTGCTGGTACTGACGGCAGTCTCTTTGGGTGCCCAGGCCAGGTACAACGGTGAAGAGCGGGGTCGCCCGGTGCTGCCAACCGACAGCAACGCCAAATGGCACGCCGAATGTTCGTCCTGCCACATGGCTTTTGCACCCGGTTTGTTGCCTGCTGCCTCCTGGAAAAAGCTGATGTCGGGTCTGGATAAGCACTTTGGCACCGATGCCTCGCTGGCACCCCAAGATAACGCCGAGATCAGCAGCTTCCTGGTGAAGAACGCCTCTAACCGT
>CAIYNH010000241.1 GCA_903927495.1 uncultured beta proteobacterium | reverse complement strand
TGAGCTGATTATTCTGCGTGTGGCGGTTTTGAATAAGGCCAGCTTTGAATTTGAGGCGCACACGCCGCATGCCCTCAAGGCTGGTGTGTCGCAAGAAAAAATAGATGACATCCGGTCGCTGGACTTGTCCGATCGGTTTAGCCTCGAAGAAAAACTGGTTCTCAAAATGACCGACCACATGACGCGTGACATTGAAGTTCCTGCTGAACTGATGGCCGATGTGACAAGCCATTACACGCCAGAGAAGGTTGTTGAACTGGTTGCAACGGTTGCAGCCTACAACATGGTCTCCAGATTTTTGGTGGCACTCAATATTGTTCATTGATCGGGATTTGTATGACTGCAAATCACCTTATAGAACGAGCGGTAAAGTTTCACCCCGCCAATGAAGAAAACACCCATGACGCCGGCTTGACCTGGTGGCAATCTGTTGATCTGAAGTCTTGGCGCGCTTACGCGCAAGGGAACGAAATTCCAGCGGGCGCGTCGACACCTATCCAGTTACTTGCCGATTTAAAAGGCGCAAGCCATGGCGAAGTGGGTGACTATCATTACGTGGTCGAAACCGATGTCTTGCCAAAGTCTGAAGAGGAATTTAACGCTTGGTATGACACGGAACATCTCCCGGGGCTTGCCCGTGTGCCGGGTGTCATCAGCGCAAAGCGATATTTGCGTTCCTCCGGGACGCCTCGATACATTGCCTGTTATGAATTGGTGTCGCCGGCCGTCATGGAAAGCAAGGAGTGGATGGCAATTCGCCATACTGCATGGAGCTCCAGAGTTCGACCGCTGTTCTTCAACACAGTGCGCCAACTTTATGTGCGTCAAAAGTAGAGCCAACCTTGCTCAAATGTCATCAGGGTCAACTTTCAAATAAGTCATTTGCCATGCCTACTCAAACCCCGTGCGAAACAGTTGTTCAAACCTATTTGGACATGTCCAGCCAGCCAAAGTTGGTGTTGCCTGCAAAAGCGTGCGATGCCCATGTTCATATCTTCGGTCCAAGGCCAAAGTTCCCATTTGCGCCCAATCGGAAAAGCACATTCGCAGATGCACCTAAAGAGAAACTGTTTGCCATGCACCAGCGGTTGGGCATTCAACGTTGCGTGATTGTTCAATCCATTGTTCATGGCAATGACAACACCGTTGTTGAGGACGCCATTGTTGCGGGTGGCGGCAACTATCTGGGGGTGGCACTAGCCGAAGTGAATGTTTCGGATCAAGAACTCAAGCGTTTGGCAGATCGTGGTTTTCGCGCGCTTCGCTTTCAGTACATGAAGCACATTGCGGGTGGCTGCGACGTAAACGATGTCCTCAAGCTCACGCCACGTCTGGCTGACGTTGGCATGCATCTGCAAGTTCATTTTGAAAGTGAACTGGTGCACACGGTGGGTCAGTCATTTCTCAAAAGTGCGGTGCCTGTTGTGATTGATCACATGGCACGCGTGGATGCCACCAAGGGCGAAAACCATGCGGATTTTCAAGCCTTGATGAAACTGCTTGATCATTCAAATATGCACGTCAAAGTCAGTGGCATTGACAGAATTGATTCGACTGCGCATGCCGGAAGTGGCTATCCACTGGGGACGCTGCT
>CAIYNH010000240.1 GCA_903927495.1 uncultured beta proteobacterium | reverse complement strand
GCCGCGCAGCGCAGTGAGCTGGGTTGGGGTAAAGGCGAGGTGGTATTTCTTTGTGTAGGCACCCTGTGCGAGCGCAAGGGCCAAGCGGATGCCTTGCTGGCGCTTGCCAGAATTGCCGACAGCTTGACTGCCCCCATTCGCCTGGTTTTTGCTGGTGAAGCAGTAGGCCGCTATGCGAAAGACCAGCGACGCCTGGCCTCGCAGCTCAGCCAGAGTAACAATGTTTACATTGACTTTATTGACGCAACGGCGTCAATTGGACGCTACTATTTAGCAGCCGATGTGTTTTTGCTTTGTTCAAGGGTTGAGAGCTACCCCAGGGTCATTTTGGAGGCAATGGCTTTTGGACTGTCATCGGCACTGTCGTTTGCATACCTCCCTTTCGTCAAGTTGACCGGGTTCCCGCTGATTGCCTACCGTATGCCTCCGAAGTTCATTCTCAAGGGGCTGCGCAAGCCCTTTGATGTAAAACTGCATTTTGAAACTTTCCGCAATCCAGAACAAGGCCAGCGTCGACTCGACCAGTTGCTGGCAGAGGGAAAAGTAGTGGGCCTGCAGACTTCAGTCTATTGGCTGCCTTACTTTCCGAAGGACATGCGTTTTCACTTCAATGCCCACAACCTGCTGGTGTATGGCAAAGAGAACGATGAGTACCTTATCAGTGATCCTGTGGCCGAAGACCCACAGCGATGCGCCACTGCCGACTTGCAACGCGCACGTTTTGCCAAAGGTGTGCTTGCACCGAAGGGTCTTCTGTATTACCCGGATCGACTGGGCCGCACCGAAGTTAGTGCCGTCGCCGTGCGCCAGGCCATCATCAGGACATCACGCATCATGCTCGGACCGATCCCGATCACCGGTGTGCGCGGCATGCGCATGTTGGCCAGAAAAATTCAGCGACTGCACGACATTGACTACGGACTGAATTACATCGGTCACATTGTTCGTATGCAGGAAGAAATCGGTACCGGTGGCGCAGGCTTTCGCTTTCTGTACGCCAGTTTCTTGCAGGAAGCCGCCGCCATTTGCGAACTGCCGGAGTTGGAAAAACTGGCCGAACGCCTCAACACCATTGGCGACGGTTGGCGTAGCTTTGCGTTGCAGGCAGTGCGCATGATCAAGGGGCGTGACACGGTCGATTTTCCGGCGTTGGCCGCGTCGCTGCAGGTGCTGGCGGAACAGGAGCGCGAATTCTTCAAGAACCTGCGACAAGCGGTCCAATGATGCTGGCTATACGTGACCTGAACTTTCGCTATCCTGGCGCCAGTGCAGCCGCCCTGCAGCAGGTTAGCTTTGGTGCCGCGCGCGGCGAAGTTCTTGGTCTGCTCGGCCCCAACGGCGCTGGAAAGACCACGGTGATAGCCCAACTCGCCGGCATGCTCAAAGTTCAGCAGGGCCAGATTGAGATCGATGGTCAATCGCTAGAACAAGTGCGCCTGGAACGACCAACCAGTATTGCGATTGCGCCTCAGGAATATGCCTTCTACCCGTCACTTAGTGTGGTCGAGAATCTGAACTGCTTCGCTGGCGTTGGCGGGCTGCGTGGTACCGCTAAAGTACATCGCGTAGCTGAGTGCATTACCTACGCTCAGTTGGAGAACTACCGCCAGGTACCGGCGCAGCGACTTTCGGGGGGCCTTAAACGCAGACTCAATCTGTCGATTGCACTGCTGCACCGCCCCGAACTGATCTTGTTTGACGAACCGACCGTAGGGGTCGATCCGCAATCACGTGCCTTTTTGCTGGATGCGGTCAGGCAACTCGCACGGCAAGGCGTCGCTGTGATCTATACCTCACACTATATGGAAGAAGTGCAGGCGATCGCTGACCGCATCGTAGTGTTGGACCAGGGCCATGTACTGTGCCAGGGCACGCTGCACGACCTGCTCGCTGGTGCTGACAGCTTGTATGTGGAGGTTGAGGATGACACGGCGCAAGACCTGTTGCGGCAGGTGCTAGCCGCCTTTGGCAAGACCAGCGTTCAAGGCAAAGGTGCTTGGGTGTCGCTCGGTACGTCGGAACCGTTGCCAGAAATACTACGCTGTGTCGCGGAGGCCGGAATGCGGGTGCGCCAGGCGCGCTATGGCCAGACCGACCTGGAGCAGTTGTTCATGTCGCTTACCCACCGATCACTGCGGGACTGACCATGTTTATTGCACTGGCCAAGAAAGAATTGCTGGCGCTGTCGCGTGACGTGCATGGTCTGGCGGCCCTGTTTCTGATGCCGATGGTGTTCATCATCGTCATGTCCATGGCACTCAAAGACGTGTACGCACCCAGGGTTCAGACGTTAAGCTATGCGGTGGTCAACCATGACCAAAGTCACCAGGCGAGTCGCCTGTTAAGTGCGTGGAGTGTCGAACATGGTGCGCCTACCACGCTTGAATCAGACGACTGGCATGAAGCAGTACGCGCTGGTCGACTTAAATACG
>CAIYNH010000239.1 GCA_903927495.1 uncultured beta proteobacterium | reverse complement strand
TGTCGTTGTTGCCTTGCCTTGCCAAATGCTTGGCGCTGGCTGTGACAGACTCAGCCCGACTCGGTTGCATAAATCTGGAATCCCGTTATAGATACGTCAATCTGGCGCTTTGATTGGCAGACTCAGGCGCTGTGCCAGCATCAGCGCGCCAACCCCCAGCACACTCAAAACCAGCAGCAACCACAAGCCGTGGCGGTAACCTACCTGCGGTGACCATAGCAGACCCAACAGCAAGGGGGCGGCGGCACGGGCCAGCGCCAGGGGGACACCCAGTGCGCCGTTGAGGGTGGCCACATGGTCACGGCTGACATATTGGGCAACAGCAGTACCCTTGACGATGGTCAGCATGCCATTGCCCAAACCGTAAATGAGCACAAACAAGATCGTCAGCGCAACTTGCCAGTCTGCCAGGTGCGGGGCCAGCATCAAGGCCAGCACCCCCACCGGGATCAGTAGTGGAACCAAACGGTTGACCAGATGCAGGTCGGCATGGTGTTCAAAGAAATACAGCAGCAGTCGTCCCACCACTTGGGCCACGCCAACCGCTGCAGGCAAAGCAATCACCCAGGCTTGCGGCAGAGAGTTTTCTCGCAACAGGCTCACCAAGTGGGTTGGAATGGCCACCGTAACTGACATCATCGAGACAGTGAATACGCCAATCAGCAGAAAGGGTGCGCTGCGCAGAAATGGCCGCACACTGCCCGAATGCGGCGTTGCGCCCAGTCCTACTGCAGGCACCCGCCGGGGGGCGCCGCGCAAGGTCAACCAATGCAAGGGCGCGCACACCAGCAAGTGCAGGCTTGCCAGGCAAAGCAGGGCCGATCGCCATCCCAGCTCAGCCATCAACCAGGCCGTCAAGGGAATAAAGACGGTGCTGGCCAGGCCGCCCAGAAAAGTCAAGGTGATGATGGCACGGCGAAAATCGTGCGCAAAGCGGCGCGTCAGCAAAGCAAATGCGGGTGAATACAGCACAGCTGCCATGGCCGTGCCCAGGCCCAGCCAGACAGCATACAGGCCAGCCAGGTTGCTGACCAAGGTATGCAGCGCCAGACAAATTGCGGCGAGCACGGAGCCCGCCGTCATGACCCGGCGCTCGTGCCCCTGATCGATCCAGCGGCCTACCGGGTAGGCCATCAAACCCTCGGCCAGAAGCGCCAGGCTGAAGGCCAGCGATACCTGCGCACGGCTCAGCCCCAGATCGCGCTCAAGCGGATCAATCAGCAGGGAGAACAGGTAAAAAACACTGCCCCAACTGATCAACTGCGCCAGCGACAGCCGAAGCACAAAGGGGGCGTGAAAGCGCTGTGACGACACTACTGATTCCCGCGCAATGCCCGACGGTATTGCATGGCTTCAGCCACATGGGCGACTTGGGTGGTGCTGGTACCAGCCAGGTCGGCAATGGTGCGCGCGACCTTCAGGGCACGATGGGTGCTGCGTGCTGACCAACCTAGTCGGGCCGCGGCGACGTTCAAAAACTTCGCCGCTGCATCATCAAGCAGCAGATGACGTTCCATGTCCTGCCCCTGTAACGCCTGATTGGGCTTGCCTTGACGCGCCATGGCGCGGACTCGCGCCAACACACACCGCTGCCTGATGTCGGAGCTCGATTCACCCGGCAGCGCTTGCATCAGTTCACTGGTGACCACGGCTGGCACCTCGATGTGCAGGTCGATCCGATCTATCAAAGGGCCACTGAGCTTGCTTTGGTAACGTGCCACCTGATCCGGGCTGCAGCGGCAGGTCTTTTGCGTTGACCCCAAATAGCCACAAGGGCAGGGGTTCATGGCACCAATCAGCTGAAAACGTGCCGGAAACTCGCTGCGCCGTGCCGCCCGTGAGATGGTGATGGTGCCGCTCTCGAGTGGTTCGCGAAGGGCCTCCAGGGCGGCGCGAGGAAATTCTGGCAACTCATCAAGAAACAGCACACCGTGGTGCGCCAGTGAAATTTCACCTGGCCGGGGTGGCGAGCCGCCGCCCACCAACGCCACCGCACTGGCCGTGTGGTGTGGGCTGCAGGTTGGCCGTTTTGCCCATTGGTTCAGAGAAAAACGCCCACCCAGACTGGCAATGGCCGCGCTTTGCAAGGCCTCTTCGGTGGTCATGTCTGGCAATAGGCCGGCAAAACGCTGCGCCAGCATGGACTTACCAGAGCCTGGTGGGCCCATCAGTAGCAGACTATGGCAGCCTGCAGCCGCTATTTCCAGGGCGCGCTTGGCACCAAGTTGTCCTTTTACATCGGCCATGTCCAGGTATTGCACTGGCTGAGACTGAAGTACCGGGCTGACGCGAGACCAACCCGGGGCGGGTGGTGGAGCGGGCGCATCAGCCGCCAGAGGCAAAAAATGCTGCACCACATCAAGCAAATGGATGGCCCGATAGACTTCTGCGCTAGGCACCAGGGCGGCCTCTTCAGCACTGTTGGGTGGCAGCACCAACCGGGCCTGCACTTGCCCGGCGTGCAGTGCCAGACTCATCGCCAGTGCGCCTCGAACCGGACGCAACTCACCCGACAAGGACAACTCACCGGCGAATTCGTAGCCTGCCAATTGGGCTGAGTCAATCTGGCCACTGGCAGCCAGAATACCCAAAGCAATCGGCAAATCGAAACGCCCGGAGTCTTTCGGCAGGTCAGCGGGTGCGAGGTTGACGATGATGCGCTTGTTGTGCGGA
>CAIYNH010000238.1 GCA_903927495.1 uncultured beta proteobacterium | reverse complement strand
GTCTTTTTCATTGAATGACACTAGCTGTAGTGTAGCTGGGTCAAAATTAGTGTGAAGTTGTCAGGCCGAATCTGCCATCTGCGGCGGTGCTTCGGGTAGCCAAGTGGAGTTGCTTCAGTGGCGAACGTCGGCCACTGCGCGCAGGCCGAAGTCTGGACGATGCAGCCAAGCCAAAACGCGTGCAGCGGCATCCTGAACGGTCAACAACTGGTTGTTTGATTTGAGTTGAAAAAAATTAACCTGATCAGGAAAGTCGGCCACATCAGCTTGGCGAAGTTGCGCTTGCATGTCGGTGTCAATCACTCCGGGTGCCAGCGAACAGACCGCTGCACCCCGTGGTTTTAAAGCTTCGTCCAAAGCCAGGCACCGAGTGAAGTGGTCCAAACCAGCCTTGGCAGCACAGTATGCCGACTGCGATGCCATGGGCCGTTGCCCGAGACCAGAAGAAATATTGAGCACTTTTCGGGGTATTGGCATACCTTCGGTCGCACTTAAAAAGACGGCCGTCAACAGCATCGGAGCTTCCAATCCGACCCGAAGTGCGCGGGTCAATTCGGCAGGGTCTGATGCGCTTAAAGGTGCGATTTTCGGAATGACCCCGGCATTGTTGATCAGGGTCGCACTCTCGAGTTCCCGGGGTCCAAAACTGTACAGCCAAGTTTTCAGACAACTCGCAGCGTTTTGGGCATCTGACAAGTCCAGCGCCCATTGCTGCAACCCGCAATCATGTTGACAAGCGAATGCAGCAAGTGCCGTATTTTTGTTGCGTGAGATCCCCAGCACCCGGCAACCCTTGCTCAGCAGTTGCTCTGCCATGGCCAGTCCCAAGCCGCGGGAGGCACCTGTAATGATGTAGAGATCTTTTTCCATAGGTAGGCTCGTTGTTTTGTTGGCTGGCTGAGGTTGTTTTGACCGTTGTCAAATTTTATTGGTGCAGGGTGGCTATGATCGTATTCAACCAAGGTGGTTACTTTAAGGAAAAATTATGCAAGTCCAAATTCATACCGATAACAATATTGAAGGAGGCGAGGCCTTTACCAAGTGGGCAACCACCACCGTGTCTGAGGCACTCGAACGATTCAGTGGCCAAATTACCCGTCTTGATGTGCATTTGAGCGATGAAAATGGCGGCAAAAAAACCAACCCCGAGAATATACAGTGCATGATTGAAGCGCGCGTTGAAGGCCATCAGCCTCTTGCCACAAAACACCATGCACCCAGCCTGAATCAGGCAATTGACGGTGCTGCTGACAAATTGGTGCGACTCATCGACAGCACGCTCGGTCGTACAGCGCGCAACTGATCTCAGAAGGGCGTAGAACTTGAAAACACCAGCTTCTTTTGACTGACGGGGTGCAGTAGTTCGAGTTGCGTGGCGTGCAGCAACAAGCGGTCTGCCTTTGCTTGACTTGAAGCCGTTCCGTACAACGCGTCTGCGAGTATGGGGTGATTCAAGGTCTGCAGGTGCAGGCGCAGTTGGTGAGATCGTCCCGTGATGGGTTCGAGCTCAACTCTGGTGGTCTGCGTCACTCTGTCTTGGCTAATGACACGCCAGCATGTGGTGCTGGGTTTGCCATCAGGGTGAACGATCCGGCGTGGCCGATTTGGCCAGTCCAGCAATATGGGTAAATCAATGATGCCCCATTCGCCAGGGTGTTTTGTGGGTGGCTCCAGCAGCCCATCAACCACTGCAACATAACGTTTGTGAACAGACCTGCTGGCAAATGCGTGATTCAATTCTTGCTGGGCGGTAGCACCGCGCGCCATCAGCAGTAAGCCTGAGGTTGCCATATCCAGTCGATGCACCACCAGTGCATCGGGAAAGTGCACTTGTGTTCGGGCGCTCAGGCAATCCTGTTTTTCTTCGCCTCGCCCCGGAACGCACAATAAACCGCTTGGTTTTTCCAGTACCAATAAGGCATCGTCAACGTGGATGACGACGATGTCAGGTCCTTGCATTGGCTGAACTGAGCAACTCTTGCACCGTTGCACACAGTTCCTCGACATCGTTGGGCTTGTGAATCAGTGCCCTCGCACCGGCCAATTTGGCATCGTGTTCAATTTCTGGTGTCACGTAACCTGAGGCCAGTGCCACCGGCAAATCTGGCCTTATTTTTTGTACATCACGCAGCAACTCAACCCCGCTATAACCCGGCATATTGAAATCAGTGACCAGCAAATCGACTGCTGTGGGGTCGATTTGCAACGCCATAATCGCTTGTCTGGGGTCGGTAAAAGTAATCACCGTGAACCCTTTGCGGGTTAACACACGTTTGACCAGATACACCAGCGCTTCGTCATCATCCACATACATCACCCGCTGACCTTTACCCTTGACGGTGCTGCTGAGCGCTGCAAGCGTCGCAGGTGCCTTGGCATCAGTGTCAGCAACCGGGAAAAAAAGCTCAAACTTGCTACCCAATCCAGGCGTGCTTTGAACCTGAACGGTGCCTTGGTGTGTTCGCATGATGCCGTGTACCACCGACAAACCCAGCCCGGTACCTTGCCCTACTGGCTTGGTGGTGAAAAACGGCTCAAACACCCTCTCCAGGGTCTCAGCGCTCATGCCGCTGCCAGTATCTGTGACCCGCAAGCGTACAAATGACCCATCTGCGCCAGGACTTGGGTCGGGGCAGTGATCCGTTGTCCCGAGGCGGTACCCCAGTTCAATTCGGATCGTACCTGTGCGCTGGCCCATGGCATGAATGGCATTGGTGCACAGGTTTAGAAGCGCCTGCTCAATTTGGGTTGCATCTGCCAGCACGAGGGGGGTATTGGGGTCGATATTGGCAATCAGTTCAACGTGGGGTGGCAGTGTCACTTTGAGCAGCAGCATGGTTTCAT
>CAIYNH010000237.1 GCA_903927495.1 uncultured beta proteobacterium | reverse complement strand
CTACCGCAGTCTTGATGCCTACAAATCCACTTTCTCTAAAAAGAGCGATGTCATGGTGCTTGACCCGTCCAACTCTGAGTTTTTCAAGCTTATGCGAGCAGGTTCTTCTGGCGCACCTGCCGCTCCGGCTAAAAAGTAGCTCTGAGCTCAAACGTGGATAGTTCAACATTCTGGTTGGCCATGGCACTGGTGCTGGTGATCGAAGGTTTCATGCCTTTCGCATCACCGGCCTCTTGGCGCAAGACCTTTTTGCAAATCCTTCAACTCAGTGATGGGCAATTGCGTTTTTTTGGTTTGTGCAGTGTGCTACTCGGCGTTGCGCTGATTTGGTTGCTGGGCTGATTCGTATCGGCGCTTCTGCCCGGTAGAATCTGGTTTTTAACAGCCACCCTTCAATGCACATGTCTGCCTGGGTCCTACCGGATCACATTGCCGATGTCCTGCCTTCCGAGGCACGTCACATCGAAGAACTACGTCGAGACTTGCTAGACACCGCCCGCAGCTTTGGCTACGAGTTGGTCATGCCTCCACTGCTCGAGCACCTTGAATCCTTACTCACGGGTGCGGGTGGGGCGCTAGACCTGCAAACCTTCAAACTGGTTGATCAACTTTCCGGGCGCATGATGGGCTTGCGTGCTGACAGCACGCCCCAGGTCGCCCGTATAGATGCACACCTGCTTAACCGCTCAGGTGTTACTCGTCTGTGCTACTGCGGATCTGTGCTGCACACCCGACCTGGTGCCCCTCACGCCACCCGTGAACCCTTGCAATTGGGTGCTGAAATTTACGGTCACGCGGGCATGGAGGCTGACATCGAGGTGCTGGCGTTGGCTTTTGAGTGCCTCAAGGCAGCCAAGGTGCAGTCACCCAGCATTGATCTTGCAGATGCCCGGTTGGTCAAGGCTTTGCTTGCAGGTGTCTCTTTGAGCCCAGCCAAATTGGTTGATGTGCACACCGCATTGGCCGCCAAAGACCAGGCCGAATTGCTGTCACTGACCCATGATTTACCTGTCGAAATTCGACAAGGCTTGCTGGCTTTGATTCAACTGTACGGCGACGAGCGGGTCTTGATTGAGGCAGAAAAAGTCCTGCAGACGTTGCCAGCCGTGCATGAGGCGCTACGAAATTTGAAGTATTTGGCGCGCCACCTAGAAGGTGCCAAGGTTACTTTTGATTTGGCAGATTTGCGCGGTTACGCCTATTACACCGGCGCACGTTTTGCAATTTACGCGCCGGGTGCCAGCGATGCACTGGTGCGTGGTGGCCGCTACGATGAGGTGGGGGCAGTGTTTGGTCGGAACCGGCCAGCCGCTGGTTTCAGCATGGACCTCAAGGCGCTGGTCGCGGTTGTGACACCGCGTGCTTTGCAAGCTGCTATTCGTGCTCCCTGGCGTGATGACGTGGACTTGAATGCAGCCATTACCGCTTTGCGCTCACGCGGTGAAATCGTGGTGTGCGTGCTACCGGGTCATGAGAGTCAAGTTGATGAGTTCCACTGCGATCGCGAGCTGCTTGAAGCCGACGGGCAGTGGGTTGTACGAGCTATTCATTAAACAGAAAAGAAGCTAAAAAATGACTGCGATCAAAGGACGTAACGTGGTGGTTGTCGGGACCCAGTGGGGCGACGAAGGCAAAGGCAAGCTGGTTGATTGGCTGACCGAAAGCGCTCAGGGCGTGGTGCGTTTTCAAGGCGGTCACAATGCTGGCCATACGCTGGTGATCAACGGTGTCAAGACGGCCTTGCATTTGATTCCCAGTGGCATCATGCGCCCAGGTGTCAAGTGCTACATTGGTAACGGTGTTGTGCTTTCAGCCGCGAAGTTGTTTGAGGAGATTGCCGGGCTTGAGAGAATGGGTGTCGATGTACGCTCGCGTTTGCGCATTAGCGAGGCTTGCCCCCTGATACTGCCGTTCCACGCGGCGCTGGATGTAGCTCGCGAAGCCGCTCGTGAGCAAGGCGGTTCCGAGAAAATCGGCACTACCGGTCGCGGCATTGGTCCGGCCTACGAAGACAAAATAGCCCGTCGTGCCCTGCGTGTGCAAGACCTGAAATTCCCCGAGCGTTTTGCCAGCAAATTGCGTGAACTGCTGACCCTGCATAACCATGTACTGACTTCATTTTTATCTTCACGGGCGTTTGAGTTCGGTTCCATTCTGGCTCCCTACATGAAAGACGGAGAGGTGCAGTTTGACGCGGTTTACGCAGAGGCCATGCTGCATGCAGAGTTGCTCAAACCAATGATGGCTGATGTCTCACGAGAGCTCAATGACGCGCACCTAAAAGGTGAAAACTTGTTGTTTGAAGGGGCGCAAGGTACGCTGCTGGATGTCGATCACGGCACGTACCCGTTTGTTACTTCCAGCAACTGTGTGGCGGGTAACGCCGCCGCCGGTGCGGGTGTTGGCCCGGGCTTGCTGCACTATATTTTGGGTATCACCAAGGCTTACTGCACCCGTGTTGGGGGTGGCCCGTTCCCCACTGAGCTGGACTGGGAGGTACCCGGTACACCTGGATACCACATGAGTACCGTGGGTGCAGAAAAAGGCGTGACCACCGGGCGTAGTCGCCGCTGCGGCTGGTTTGATGCAGCCTTACTCAAGCGCTCGGCTCAAGTTAACGGGCTGACGGGCTTGTGCATCACCAAGCTAGATGTACTGGACGGACTCAAAGAACTGAAGCTGTGCACTGGCTATGAACTTGATGGCGAGCTGACCGACATTTTGCCAATGGGGGCCGACGACATTGCCCGTTGCAAACCGATCTATGAAACCCTGGAAGGCTGGAGCGATAGCACCGTGGGTGTGACACAGTACGACAAACTGCCAACCGCAGCCCGCCTGTACTTGCAGCGCATCGAGCAAGTCACTGGCGTGCCGGTTCATATCATCTCGACCAGCCCGGACCGTGAGCACACGATAATGATGCGCCATCCGTTTCTGGCAGAGTAGAGATTGTATTAAAAAATTCGCCACTAGCCCTTTCCAGATAAGCGTAAAAAGCTACTAATTTAGGAGCATATTGATGTTGACAGAAGACGGCAAACACCTGTACGTAAGCTACGACGAGTACCACAATTTGATCGAAAAGCTGGCCATCAGAATTCACCAATCGGGTTGGCAGTTTGACACGATCTTGTGTCTGGCACGTGGCGGTATGCGCCCGGGTGATATTCTCTCGCGGGTTTTTGACAAACCACTCGCGATCATGTCGACCAGTTCCTACCGCTCGGAGGCTGGCACGGTGCAGGGCAAACTTGATATTGCCCACTACATCACCACGCCCAAGGGTGAGATTGCCGGCAAAGTTCTGCTTGTTGATGATCTGGCCGACTCCGGTCATACGCTCAATGTTGTGATCCAGCAGCTCAAAAACAACTACAAACCCATCACCGAACTGCGTAGCGCAGTCATCTGGACCAAGGCACTGTCGATTTTTTCGCCCGATTACTCGGTCGATTACCTGCCCACCAACCCTTGGATTCACCAACCGTTCGAAAGCTACGACAGTCTACGGCCCGAGAACCTGATTCAGAAGTGGAGTGTCTGAGTAGTCAGGTGTCGCCGATGTCTGACCGCACTACAGCGCTGATTCAGCACGCTTACCAAGCTCCGGCGGGTTTTGCCGCACCGCAGCCAGGCGTTTTCAAGGCATCGACCGTGTTTTTCCCCAACGTGGCGGCTATGCGCCAGTTTGAGTGGAAAGACAAGACAGCCTATACCTATGGGCTGCACGGCACCCCCACCACATATACCCTCGAAGAGCGTCTGTGTGCTCTGGAGGGTGGCTCACAGTGCCTGCTGGTGCCTAGCGGTCTGGCAGCCATCGCCACGGTAGCACTGGCTCTGTTGCGTACGGGTGATGAAGTCCTGATTCCTGATAACGCCTATGGACCCAGCAAGGCGTTGGCTGAAGCAGAACTAGCCCATTGGGGCATCAGCCACCGTTTCTATGATCCCATGAATCCAGCTGACCTGGTCGCCAATATCAGACCCCATACCCGTCTGGTGTGGCTGGAGGCTGCGGGTTCGGTTACCCTTGAGTTTCCAGACCTGTGTGAGCAGGTGCGCATCTGCAAGGCTGCAGGTGTGTGGACTGCGTTGGACAATACCTGGGGTGCTGGTTTGGCATTTAATCCGTTCGATTTGAGCCCTGCCGCCAGTCCGGCGTTGGCTGTCGATATTTCCATTCATGCCTTGACCAAATATCCCAGTGGTGGGGGTGACGTGCTGATGGGTAGCATCATCACGCGGGATGTCGGCCTGCACATGCGCCTCAAGCTCTGTCACATGCGTATTGGTCTGGGTGTTGGTGCCAACGATGCAGAACTGGTGTTGCGGGGATTACCCAGTTTGGCGCTGCGATACCAAGCGCATGACGTGGCCACTCGTGGCCTGGCACACTGGGCGCTACAGCGTCCTGAATTCGCCCAGGTGTTGCACCCGGCGTTGCCGGATTCAGTCGGTCATAAAAACTGGTTGGCTTTGTGCAAAGGCGCAATCGGGTCTGCTGCCGGGTTGTTCAGTGTCATGTTCAGATCAGATTTCAGCCAAGCACAGATTGATGCGTTTTGTGATGCGCTTAAGCTATTCAGGATTGGCTACAGTTGGGGGGGGCCGATGAGTCTGGTGATGCCTTACGAACTTGCGAGCATGCGCCAGAGTTGGCCTACATACCTCAAATCAGGAACCTTGGTACGCTTTTCTATCGGTCTCGAATCCGTACCCGACTTGCAAGCCGATCTGGAGCAAGCGCTGCAAGTACTTGCCAGAGTAGACTAATTCCATTTTCAACGGTGCTGACCGGCGCATTGTTTTTTCGGCATTCGATTTTGAGGGTTGAGCACACTGCGACCGACGAGCTTCAGAAATAACGGTGTATTGTCTATTTCCGCACCCTAAATGAGCATTGTTTTTGCTTTCCAGCTGGTGAACTGTAAAATCGCAGCATTAACTAGAAAGCACACATTGGCAACACCTAATTACGGTTACGAAAAGCGTCAGAAAGAACTGGCTAAGAAGAAGAAGAAAGAGGAGAAGCTTAAGCACAAGGCCGAGCGTAAGGTCTCTGACGGTCCTGAAGAGGGTGATCAAGACACCTCTGAGCTCGATCCAGGAGCTGAGCCTGGTTCGGCAGCACCAGCCGTTAGCTGAGAGTGCGCATACTGAGTCAGGTTGGCATTCGCTTGATGAATTGAAATCGTTCGCCCGAACAAATACCCCAGAAACGAGGTACAACCGTCATTGGCAAGCTGAATGTGTGGGGTTTGCGTTTCGACACCCTCGGCGATGATGTTTAGGTCAAACGCCCGACCCAGTGTGATAATGGCTTCCACAATTGCTTTGTCGTTCTGATCAGAAACCAGATCGCGCACAAACGATTGATCAATCTTGAGTTGTTCGAGTGGCAACTCTTTAAAGTACGACAGCGACGAAAAGCCGGTGCTAAAGTCATCCATTGAAAACCCGTTGTCACTGACCGCCGTAATGGAGCTACAAACAGGTGAGTAAACCAAAGGCTTGGCCTCAAAAATTCTCTCCCTGGCTGCTCACCAGTTGCCCAAGGACTGGAGGCAGCGCTATGGTTTTGAGCCCGTGCTACTGGAGACCTTCGTAGAATACGAGCACCACAAGGGAACTTGCTACAAGGCCGCCAACTCGATCAACGTCGGACGCACTGCGGGCAGGGGAAAGAAATCCACCAGCCACAAGCGCCTGATCCCGGCCAAAGATATCTGGCTTTACCCGCTTCGCAAAAACTTCGCCACACTTCTGTGCAAATAACAATATGGGTTCACCGAATATTTTCACAAAATCAGATTCTAAGCACAATTTTTCCTTGATTTCATTGGGGATTGGGGTGAATGATGGCGTTTAGCTGTCGAACCCGGGAGGCATTGAGCCGCAGCAAGACAAGGCGAGACAACAGCGACACGGATAATCTAAAAATGGAATTTAGAACTTCATTTGCAGACCGGCGTACATCGCTCGAGGTGCCCCGAGTGAGAGAAACTGCTCAGCTACACCTGTTGTGATGTTATTGACTGCCAGTGCACCGTAAGAAGCATATTTCACGTCGAAAAGGTTGTTGACCCCAGCATACAGGCTGACCGACTTGCCTAGACTGTGCTGAACGTCCAGCTTTACGGTGGTGAAGCCAGCAACTTGGCCGTTGATGTCGGCATTGTTGTCATCTCCGCGAGCAAAGTGCGGCCCTTGCGCTTGAATGGCAACACCAATTCGTGTTTGCGCTGTGATTGGATAACTCAAGCGACTCTTGAACACCCATTGCGCAATGCCGGGAATAAAGTTTCCGGGCTGCACAGGTACCGCGACGGCACTGTTGGCCGTATTAGCTACAGTAAAGCCAGACTGATAGGTCGCTTCAATTCTGCCCAAATCCAAGGCGTAATCGAGTTTTCCGATCTTGCCGTCGAGTCCGATTTCTATGCCCTGTCGAAGGGTTTGACCAACATTCGAGAAATACCCGGAAGACAGTGAACTCTGGTTGAATAAGATGTCGTTCTCAAGTGCCGTGTGGTAGTACGCTGTTCGCCACTTCAAACTGTTGGCAAAACTTCCCCGCATTCCAAATTCAATGGTTCTTGAAACAACAGGCAGTAATTCCGGATCGGCACCAAAAGCATTGGGGACCCCACTACAAGGTGCAGCAGGGTCGGCACATGCCAGTTCGATTGCCGAAGGGGTGCGGAAACCTTCTGCATAGTTGGCAAATGCAAAGGTGGTTGGCGCAAGCCTGTAGGTCATGCCCATGGAAGGATTGAGTCTTTGATAGGAGTGCTCTCCTGCTACATCTGCCGTCAGCCCAGTACCGGAATTCAGATCGCAAAGGTCACTATCAATGCAGGAAAGCCCTGACAGTTTGAGGCTTGCATAGTCAAATCGGGCCGAGGCTGTG
>CAIYNH010000236.1 GCA_903927495.1 uncultured beta proteobacterium | reverse complement strand
CCTACTCGCTCAATGGCGCTGGATGTTGTGCGGGTGAATTCGTCAATGTTTTTACGGGTTCCGGGGCCGGCGGACTTAGAAGAAATGGCCGCCACGATTTCGCCATAAGCAACCGCTTGCACCTGCGAAATGGCCGCAATCATGGGAATGGTTGCTTGCCCACCGCAGGTCACCATATTGACATTCATTTCGCCTTGACCGACATGCTGCTTGATGTTAACTGGCGGCACGCAAAACGGGCCAATCGCAGCAGGCGTGAGGTCGATCATGAGTACGCCCAGCGCAATGAGCTTGCGCGAGTTTTCTGCGTGTACATAGGCTGATGTGGCATCAAACGCAATTTGGATGCCGTCAGCGCTAATGTGCGGTAACAAACCGTCAATGCCTTGGTCGGTGGTTTTCAGGCCCATCGAACGAGCGCGTTGCAGACCTTCAGATGTCTGGTCTACGCCCACCATCCAGACCGGCTCTAGCAGCTGGCTGCGCTGCAGCTTGTAGAGCAGATCGGTGCCAATGTTGCCTGGTCCAATCAATGCGCATTTAATTTTTTTGCTCATGAAACCTTCTTAATTGAACTTGACGGAACAGCCGCCGATGCCGCCGATGGCAACGCGGAAATGATCGCCCTTGGTGACCGGGATCATGGCCGCCAGTGAGCCAGACAAGATAACCTCGCCGGCTTTTAGCCCGATGCCCAACCTTCCCAGGGTATTGGCCAACCAGACGACTGAGTTGACGGGTGAGCCCATGGCTGCAGCACCAGCGCCAGTGCCCACAATTTCACCGTTCTTTTCCAGCACCATTCCGCAGGTAATGAGGTCGACATCGCGCGGGCTTACCATGCGGTCTCCCAGCACCATGACACCGCACGAGGCGTTATCAGCGATGGTGTCCTGAATCTTGATTTTCCAGTTTTCGATGCGTGAGTCGACGATTTCGAAGCAGGCCATGACGCCCTCGGTGGCAGCCAGCACATCGGCATTGGAAAGGCCTGGCCCCATCAAATCCTTCTTCAAGATAAATGCAATCTCGCCTTCAGCCTTCGGTTGGATCATGGAGCTTATAGGGATGGATTGGCCTTCGTTATAGACCATGGCACTGGTCAGGTAGCCGAAGTCGGGCTGTCCTACACCCAGCATGTCCATGACCACTTGGCTGGTGACACCAATTTTTTTACCAATGATCTTTTCACCCGATTGCAGTCGGCGCGCCATCAGACGTTGCTGAACGTGGTAGGCATCTTCTATCGTCATGCCGGGATGGCGAGAGGTCAAAGGTGTCACGGTTGTGCACGACGTTAGTGCCTCAAAAAGTTCATCTCCAAGGGCGTTAATGAGAGCCTGTTCCATGAATAACCTTATGCGTTGAGTTGAAAGAAGTCGCGTGCGTTGATTTCGAGAATGCGCTGCTTTTCGACAGCGCTGAGTCGCTCTGATGTCGATACCAATTGCCCGATTTGTTTCTCTCCCAACGGAAAAGGATGGTCAGACCCGAGCATGACCCGTTCTGCGCCCATGACATCGACCAGCAGTCGCAAAGCACGGTCATCAAATACGGCAGAGTCGACCGAAAAGCGGTCGCAGTAGCTAGAGGGCAAGTTGGGGCAGTCTTTGCGCACGATGTCACGATGCTGCCAAGCGTTGTCAACCCGTCCTAAGGTGAACGCAAAGGCACCACCACCATGAGCAAAACAGAGTTTTAGTGTTCTGGGCAGGTGCTCGAAAGCACCTGACAAAATCAACGACAGAATACCCAAATTGGTCTCCGCGGGCATGGACACTAGCCAGGGCAACATCCATTGCTTCATGCGCTTACCGCCACCCATCATGTCCCATGGGTGTACCAGCACTGCAATTTGGTTGGCGGCGCAGTGGCCAAGAAATTCCACGAGTTGCTCATCGTCGAGATCGCGGTCACCCACATGGTTGCCGATCTGCACACCTACATGCCCACAGGCCTTGGCTCGTGAGGCCTCTTTGCAGGCGCGTTCTGTATCTTGCAGTGGTACCTGTGCCAGCGATTTGAGTCGATGGGCGTAGGGTGTGCAGTAGTCAATTGCCAGATCATTCATGCGACTCGCCCAATCGGCCACTTTGGCCGGGTCCAACGCATAACCGAACATGATGGGTGTCGCACAAACAATTTGCTGGGAAACCCCTTGGCGGTCGAGATCCTCAATACGGGCAGCGGCATCCCAAAGTGAGGGGGTGACTGGCCGAAACGGATGGGAACCACGCATGATCATGCCCTTGCCCTGTGCATCAATTTGCAACCACGGAGCCTCATTGGCATCCAGTGCGACGGCTTCTTCCCGTGTGATAGTTGGGAAGATATGCGCGTGCATATCGATCATGCGTGTTTCCATTTACTTGGCAGCCTCAAATTGTGCATGCCAGGCAGCGTAGTCCTTGCCTGGGTGAACCGTGCCGCAATTGGGGCAGGTGCGTTCAGCGTCACCCAGCGCATAGAAGATGTCATATATCTTTGGCAGATCATCTACTAAGCTTTCCAGTTGCTTTTCAGCACGCCATACCTTGGTGGCGCACTTGCCGCAGTACCACTGCAACGAATCGAGCCATCCCTGGGGTCGAGTCAGCTCGATCAGCAAGCATAGTCCCGGCTCAGGCCGTTGCGGCGAGTGGATCAAATGTGCTGGCAGCACAAAAATCTCACCTTCCTTGATGTCAATGCGGTCAAACTGACCACGATCCCAGATGTTGAGATACGCATTGCCCTTTAACTGATAAAAGATTTCTTCCGTTGGGTTGTTGTGAAAATCAGTGCGCGTGTTAGGTCCGCCAACCATATTGATGATGTAGTTGCCATCTTCAAAGATTGCCGCATTGCATACCGGCGGTTTGAGTTTGGCGCGGTTATTTTCGACCCAGTCCATTAGGCTTTTGGGTGACCCGTATTGAAGTTCCATGTGTATCTCCTTGTTGTGCATGGTTGGTGGCAAAAACCTCTGACGCATTACCGGGACGCAGAGGTGGGTTAGGGTACGTTCAGCGGTTTGTAGGCGATGGCCTTGATTTCAATGCGCAGATGCGGGTGCGGCAATTGATGTACCGCCACCGTGGTTCGGGTTGGGCCGTCGTAGTCGAAAAACACGCCATAGACTTCGTTGTAAGCCGCAAAGTCGTTCATATCGACGAGGTAGGCACACAGCTCTACCAGGTCTGACAAATCGGCACCCACGCTTTGCAAAATATCGCGAATGTTTTCAATCACCGTGCGTGTCTGCTCGCGTATGTCCAGGCGCATCGAACCCATGGCATCCACCTGCTCTACGCCAGCCAGCGTATTGTCAGGTCGGCGTGAGCTGGTACCCGATACATACAAAAAATCACCTGCACGTTTGACGTGAGGAAATTTTCCACGCGGTGTCGCTTTGCCAGTGACCAATTTGGCTGACGTTGTCATGTGGCATCTCCTGGATCGGGGCGATAAAAGGCAAACTCAACCTCAACCAATGCGCCCAGCGGTAGAGCTGACACGCCCAGCGACGTACGTGCCGGTGGCGGGATGTCAACAAAATACTGCTCCCACACGGCATTGATTTCGCTGAATTCGGCGAACTCGACGGTATAGATGCGCGCTAACACCATATGCGTTAGATCAACACCGTAATCAGGCATGGCGGCCACGAGGTTGTCCATGATGCGGCGCATTTGTGCTGCGACACCACCTTGAACTAGCGTACCTGTAGCAGGATCCAGCGCCACCATGCCAGACACGGTGTAATGAGAGCCCGCTTTCACGCAAGGTGTGTAGCGAAACTTTGGGGCCGGTATGGCCGTGGATGACAGCAGCTCGCGCATGACTACAGCTTCACGCAGATGTTGGTAATTTCCGAATAGAAGTCGATGGAGTGACGCCCACCTTCACGGCCAATGCCCGACATCCTTACCCCACCAAAGGGTGTGCGCAAATCACGCAGGAACCAGGTATTAATCCACACGATGCCTGTGTGCATTTGACGGGCGACGTTATGGGCACGGGTGACATCCTGGGTCCAGATTGAGGTTGCCAGACCATAATCAGAATCATTGGCGCGGGCGACGACTTCTTCATCCGTGTCGAAAGGTGCCACATGACAGACCGGACCAAAAACTTCTTCACGCAGGCAACGTGCATGGTCGGGCAGACCAGTCCAGATCGTCGGAAGAACCCAGGAGCCCTGATCACGGACATCGCCAAATACCGGTGCTGCGCCGCCAGTGACGAGAGTGGCTCCTTCTTCGATGGCCAGTTTCATGTAGGACAACACTTTGTCACGATGCTCGGCTGAAATTTGGGGGCCAATGTCGGTGGATTCATCCATCGGGTCGCCCAGCTTCAGGGCCTCGGTTTTCTCTTTTAGCGCCGCCACAAAGCGGTCAAAAATTGAACGGTGCACATAGACCCGCTCCGAGCACAGGCAAACCTGGCCTGAATTGGTAAAAGAAGATCGAACCACACCATTGACCGCAGCGTCGAAATGGGCATCGGCAAACACGATAGCCGCGTTTTTTCCACCCAGCTCGAACGAGACTTCTTTCATGCCATCAGCCACGGTCTTCATGATGGTCGAACCGGTGCGTGACTCTCCTGTGAATGTCACCGCGTCAATATCCGGGTTGGTGGTCATGAACTGGCCGGTGGAGTTCGGGCCAAAACCATGCACCACGTTGAATACGCCGGGTGGCAAGCCGATGTCGTGCGCCACTTCGGCCAATAATGCGGCAGAAGAAGGCGTTTCCTCGGAAGGTTTGGCGACCACCGTATTGCCCATGGCCAGCGCCGGTGCCACTTTCCAGCTAAACAGCAAGATAGGCAGGTTCCACGGCGAAATGGCAGCGACCACACCCAATGGCTTACGAATGGTGTAGTTAAGAGCGAGCGAACCATCAGCAGCTGTTGTTTCGAAGCATTCGGTGTTTGCGGTTTTGATCAAATCGGCAAAGAACCGAAAATTAGCAATGCCGCGCGGCACATCCAGCGTGCGCGCCTGTTTCACCGGGCGCCCCGTATCGCGCACTTCCGCTTGTACAAACTCTTCAAAGCGCTTTTCGATACCTTCTGCGATGCGGTACAACCAGCCAGCGCGCTCGGTCACCGACATTTTTCCCCAGGGGCCAGCCAGGGCGGCCCGGGCAGCCATGACGGCTTGATCGACATCGTTTTTGGAGGCTTCGCATACCTGTGAGACAAGCGTGCCATCAACCGGATTGATATTGTTAAAACGTTTATCGCTGTCGATAAATTGGCCATTGACGTAATTGCGAATCAGCTTGCTCATGAAAATCCTCAAGGTGTGTGCTTGGGGATGAAGCGTAAAGAGAAGTGCGATTCGTGTCCAATCAATAAATAGAAAGTTGCAATTCCACTTTGATATCAGCGTAAACCCGAACATCCCGGTGAGTGGATGCGGTTTTCTTGGGGCATCGACAATTGGTCAGGTTTAAGCTTCAGTCGTGTGACACGATGCCTGCGCTGATTTCAGAAAGTGCTTTGATGAAGGCTGTGGTGGTTGGTGTTGGGCTGCGGTGCGCACGCAAACTATAGCCAATGGTGCCAAAGGGAATGTGTTCAGTGATGGGCAGCGCAAACAAAGTGCCTGCGTCAATCATCGGTTTGGCTGCTGCCCGCGGTAGCATCGTGACAGTATCAGAGCGCTGCAGCAAGCCGATGTTGGTTAACAGCGAAAGAGATTCAACATGATTCGAAGGGGCGGGCAATTGGTGATGTCTGAAGAAATCATCCACGCGCACGCGCACCGGCGAATCAGATGGCGGCAATATCCATGGAAATTTGACCAATTCATTCAATGAAAAACTGACCAGTCTCGTCAATGGATGCCCGGCACGAGTCACGACCACCAATTGCTCTTCGAAAAGCGGGTGGTAAGAGACATCATGACTGCGCAAGTCAGGCAGCCGACCCACCACTAGATCCAGTTCACCGATCTCCAGTTTCGGGAACAATAAATTGTTGCTTCCTTCAAGGACGGTAATGTCAACTCGTGGATGACGCTGCTTCATCAGTGCAATGCTTTGTGGCAGCAAACGTGCTGCGGCCGAAATCAGGGTGCCTACATTCACCAGACCAAGCTCGGCATTGCGAAGTGATGACAACTCCTCACCCATGGCTCTGGCATCCCCCAACAAAGGCTTCACCCGAGTCATCAGTCGCTGTGCAAAAACCGTTGGTACCATCCCCTTGCTGGTGCGTTCAAACAGGGGCACATCCAGCAGCGATTCGAGCTGGTTGATGATTTTGAACACATTGGGCTGTGACATATGCAAGTCTTCAGCCGCCTTGTGCGTAGACCCCAGCGCTACAGCACGCTCAAAAACAAGCAACTGTTTAAATTTCAAATCGCGAATTCGAGCAAGAAATGGTTCTGACATGATGTTTCCAAATCCTTCGATGTATGAATGCGGGATATGGTGTACGGCAATTTATCATCTATTGACCTAAGGGTGACATAATTTACTGGTTGGTCACTACGCTCAAGTGAGTATCTGCATTCGGATGCCAAAACAATTCTCTTTTTCGGGGCGAGAGTTCGATTTTACCGATCATGAATGGCCGGTATCTGGCAGGTGTTTCGTAAATTCCATCGTCGGCTATGAGCACTTGAACTAAGCCGCTGACGCGGCAGTTGGTACGTACGCGCCGCCAGAATCCCCTGTCACTTCCAATCAGGCTGCATTTGCAGGACGATGAAGTTGCTGTTCGCAGCATTTCATCCCATCCAACTGCAAAGGAGTATTGCCATGACACCGCTACGCCAGCGGATGCTCGAAGACATGAGCATTCGCAACCTCACTGACAACACAAAGCTGTCTTACGTCCAACAGGTCGGTCTTTTCGCCAAATACTTCCACCGATCGCCCGAAAAGCTGGGGCCACAGGAAGTTCGTGAGTATCAGGTTTATCTGACGCTCACGTGCAAGCTCTCTGCTTCGAGCATCAGCACTGTGACCTCGGCCCTGCTTTTTTTTTACAGAGTGACACTCAAGCAGCACTAGTCGCCAGATGACATTCCAATGCCCAAGAAGCCATTCAAGCTGCCCGTGGTATTGAGCCCCGAAGAAGTGATGCACTTTTTGGACTGTATCGAGAACATCAAACATCGCACCCTTCTGATGACGGCCTATGCCGCAGGATTACGTGTCTCGGAGGCCACGCACTTGAAGGTGACCGACATCGATAGTCAGCGCATGGTCATTCGGGTCGACCAAGGCAAGGGCAACAAAGACCGCTTCGTCATGCTCGCACCCCGGCTACTTGAAGAGTTGCGCACCTACTGGAAGTCAGCACGTCCACAAATGGCTATTTCCAGGCTATATCCCTGGCCAGCCAATCACCAAGGATGCCGTTGAGCAGACGTGTCAGAAAGCTCATCTGGCCTGTGGCATCACCAAACCCATCACGCCGCACTCATGGCGTCACGCCTTCGCCACGCATTTGCTGGAGTCTGGCACCGATGTGCGTCGCATCCAGCTCCTCATGGGACACCGCAGTCTGAGCACCACCTCGCGCTATCTCAAGATTGCCACCAGCACCCTGTGTGCAACAGTCAGTCTGTTTGATTTGCTGCCAAAGATTGCCTCGCCCCATTCTGTGGTCAGCGTGGAAACGCACTTCTGAGGACTGCACTTGCGCCCAGTTGGGCTGGAAGTGGCGGATATCTTTCGCCAGTGTGGTCCTGTCTATCGAATGGAGCATGCTGCAACACTTAGCCTGGGGCAGCGGATCGGCTATTTTCGGCATTGGCTGGGGCGTTGCCGGTTATTGCCCCGGGCCAGCCATTGCTTCGTTGGGACTGGGTAATTCTGAGGTGCTGTGGTTGCTGCCGGCCATGCTGGTGGGGAATGCCTCGCATGGCTTGATCGATCAAGCTGATCGGAAAACCGATCGAACAAGAGACATCATCAGACAAATCAGTTATTTAGAACAAACAAATCAGTCGTTTGAGATTTCAAAAACCACCATTACAGTTGTTTCTGCCGCCTTTAAACATCATTATTTTGATAAGGCGATTGAGATAACCAAATTGAAACGAGAGACGCAAAAGGATCACTATGACACTTGCCATTGAGACACCCAACTTGGAGGAAGCGCTTGAAAAAGTGCGCTCTGTCGCACTAGCTACTGGACTGGCTTACGCTGGGGGTGTCCACCCCAAGTTGGCATGGGCCCTGTTTGAAGCAGGACAAGCCGTGCTGGTCGATGTGCGCACGCCTGAGGAGCGCAAGTTTGTAGGACACGTGCCAGGTAGTTTGCATGTAGTCTGGGCCAGTGGAACTGCCATGACACGCAACCCGCGTTTTGTGCGTGAACTCGAAGCCAAAACCGGCAAAGAATCAGTCGTTCTGCTGCTGTGCCGTAGCGGCAAGCGATCTGATCTGGCCGCTGATGCCGCAGCCAAGGCAGGATTTACTCGCATCTTCAATGTGCTCGAAGGCTTCGAGGGCGAAATTGACGAGCAACAGCACCGGGGTGGTTTGGGCGGTTGGCGCTCTTACGACCTACCCTGGGTTCAGGACTAATTCAGCCCCAAATTTATTTCACCCTTCAAGGAATCACATCATGAGCAACCTATTCGCCGACAACTCACTCTCTATTGGCCGCACACCGCTGGTCAAACTCAATCGTGTGACCGATAGCGCTGGGGCCACCGTGCTGGCCAAGATCGAAGGCCGCAATCCGGCCTATTCAGTCAAATGCCGCATTGGCGCAGCCCTGGTCTGGGACGCTGAAAAGCGCGGTCTGCTCGGTGCTGGCAAAGAAATTGTCGAGCCCACCAGTGGCAACACTGGCATTGCGTTGGCGTTTGTGGCAGCGGCGCGCGGCATTCCGATTACCCTCACCATGCCCGACACCATGAGCATTGAGCGGCGCAAGCTTCTTCTGGCCTACGGTGCCAAGCTGGTGCTCACCGAAGGAGCCAAAGGCATGAAGGGGGCGATTGCCAAGGCCGAAGAAATAGCTGCCAGCGACCCCAAGTACGTGCTGCTGCAGCAATTCAAAAACCCGGCCAATCCGGCTATTCACGAAGCCGCCACTGGCCCGGAAATCTGGCAAGACACGGACGGCAAGATTGACATTCTGGTCTCTGGTGTGGGTACAGGGGGCACGATCACTGGTATTTCGCGTTACATCAAAAATACTCAAGGCAAGGCGATCACCTCTGTCGCGGTGGAGCCCACCGCCAGTCCGGTCCTGACGCAAGCCCGCGCCGGTGAAGAGATCAAACCCGGCCCGCACAAGATTCAAGGCATTGGCGCCGGTTTTGTGCCCGATGTGCTGGACTTGGCACTCGTCGATGCCATAGAGCAAGTCAGCAACGAAGAAGCGGTGGACTTTGCCCGCCGCCTCGCGCGCGAAGAAGGTATTCTGTCGGGCATCTCCTGCGGCGCTGCGACAGCGGTGGCCGTGCGCCTGGCCAAACGAGTAGAAAACGCTGGCAAAACCATTGTGGTGGTGCTGCCCGATTCGGGTGAGCGTTACTTGAGCTCGATTCTGTTTGAAGGCTTGTTTGATGCCAGCGGCCTGGCTTTGGAGCCTGCGCCGGCAGTTGCAGCATGAGCGTGCATGCCTTGCGTCCAGTGAAGACCAACGCCCCCGTGTTCGACCTGCAGCAGGTGGTCGCCGGACTGGCAGCGCAGCGGCAACGCTGGCGCGAGGCGCAAAAGCGCTCAACTGAGCCCGGTGGGCGTGAACTCCCCTCGCGCGAGGCACTAGCTCAGGTGATTGAGGGCTTGCGAGGCGTGCTGTTCCCCATGCGCCTAGGACCAGCCGATTTGCGCCAGGAGAGCGAGGATTTTTACGTTGGGCACACCCTGGACAGCGTGCTGCATGCCCTTCTGGCGCAGGTTCGTTTGGAGCTGCGGCACACCCATCGTTTGACAAATGCTATAGATTTGCAAGCGCTTGAAGCCCGTGCAGTGGGCATTACCCGGGATTTTTCCTTAGCACTTCCGAACATTCGCGCGCTCCTTGACAGTGACGTGATCGCTGCGTTTGAAGGCGACCCGGCTGCGCACAGTGTTGATGAGGTGTTGCTGTGCTACCCCGGCATTCTGGCCATGATTCATCACCGCTTGGCGCACCAGCTTTACCTGCTGGGCGTGCCGCTGCTGGCGCGCGTGGTGGCTGAAATGGCGCATGCACAAACCGGGGTTGATATACACCCGGGTGCCACCATTGGAGCGGGGTTGTTCATCGACCACGGCACGGGTGTGGTGATTGGTGAGACCGCCGTTATTGGTGAGCATGTCCGTATCTATCAAGCCGTCACGTTGGGCGCCAAAAGCTTCCCCAAGGACGCAGACGGTAACCCGATCAAAGGCTTGCCACGGCATCCGACCATTGAAGATGACGTGGTCATTTACGCGGGCGCCACGGTGCTCGGGCGAGTCACCATTGGGCGCGGTGCCACCATTGGCGGCAACGTCTGGGTGACGCATGATGTCGCGGCGGGCACGCACATCACGCAGGCACGGTCCCTCAATGATGCGGTGGGTGGATGAACCAGATCGTCAGCAGCTTTGGCACTACTGTGCGCCAGCTCCGCGAATCCCAGGGTTGGTCGCAAGAAGTGCTGGCTGAACGTGCTGACCTGAACCGTTCCTATATTGGTGAATTGGAGCGTGGCCAAGCTATACCTTCCTTGTTGACGCTCAAAAAAATTAGCAACGCTCTTGGCGTTTCGTTGAGCAATTTGCTCGCTCACACCGAGCGCATCGCCCAAACCCGGCTGGTGCGAGGCATCGAATTGACGGCTATAGCATGTTGATTGATATCTCCAGACTGCCGACACTCCTCAACTGATTTTTTCCAACCCACTCTCGGAGTCATAAATGACCAAACACATAGCCCACACCACTTTGAGCGACAACGCGGCACGTCAGTTGGCCAATGCCACCAAAACAACAGCGCAGTTGTCCACTATCTCGCCACGCTGGCTGACGCATTTGCTGCAATGGGTGCCGGTTGAAGCCGGCATCTTTCGCCTGAACACCGTCAAAGACCCCGAATCGATCAAAGTCACCTGCACCGCCCGCCAGACCGAGAACCAATTGCCCCGCACCTTTGTCAACTACGAAGAAAAGCCGCGTGAGTTTTATCTGAATGCGGTGAGCACCATTCTGGATGTGCACACCCGCATTTCTGACCTGTACAGCAGCCCGCATGACCAGATCAAGGAACAACTGCGTCTGACCATCGAGACCATCAAAGAGAACCAGGAAAGCGAACTCATCAATCACCCCGACTACGGTCTGCTCGCCCAAGTGACCGACGAGCAACGTATCTTCCCGCTCACCGGTGCACCCACGCCCGATGACCTAGATGAACTGCTGACCAAGGTCTGGAAAGAACCCGCCTTCTTCCTGGCGCACCCACTGGCCATTGCCGCCTTTGGTCGTGAAGCCACCCGTCGCGGCACACCGCCACCCACGGTAAGCCTGTTTGGCTCACAATTCATCACCTGGCGTGGGATTCCACTGATCCCCAGCAACAAGGTGCCGGTGGCCGATGGCAAGAGTAAGATTTTGCTGATCCGCGTGGGCGACAAACGTCAAGGCGTGGTCGGCTTGTTCCAACCTGGTCTTCCTGGTGAACAAAGCCCAGGGCTGTCGGTGCGCTTTATGGGCATCAACGACCAGGCGATTTCCAGCTATTTGATCTCCTTGTATTGTTCTCTGGCAGTGCTCACACCTGACGCATTGGCCGTGCTGGACGATGTCGAAGTCGGCAAATACCACGACTACGCTGACACCTACAAATAAGCGGCCGTCATGACTACCGCTTTAACCCCTCCAACGGGGGCGCAGGCACCAGTGCAGGCCGGCTTTTCGCCCCCGTTTGACCCGGCGCTAATAGCCAGCATGGCCTCTGCCCTGTTTGGTGCGCTGCCGGGCGAGCAGTCCAGAGTGCCTGGCGTGCAAGCCCCTGTCAATTTGGCACCTGCCGGTTCGCCCCTGAGTAGCCCGGCCGGCTTTGGCCCCGGTGTGCCGGGTACGCCCATCCCACAAGGTATGGTGCCCGGCACCAACCTGATTCCAGCCTCGCCGACACCGGTGCTGTCTTTGGCCAATCGCGCACCCGCGCTGTTGCCTCATGCACAAGCGGGCAATGGTTTGCCTGACAACCTGGTGACGCAGTTGCCTGCCTACGAGCCACGCTTTGGCAGTGGTGTGCAGGGGGTGCCTGAAGCCTCGCCGTTTTACTTTTTGAACGACGGCTTCGGTCATCCCTCAGCAGGCGGACTGCCGGTGACTGCGCCCATCAATGACGGGTTTTCTCAAATTAACTTTGCGCAACCCGTCTTCGAGTCGCCTTCGATGGCGGCCCAACCGTCTTACGCACGGCCGATCGCAGCACAAAGGGCGTTAGAAGTTCCCAACGGATTTAACGCACCAGAGATGCCACAGGGAGCACCACCCTTTGCCAGTGCAGCGCCTGCTCGTCCAGATACCGGGGCACTTGCGTCTGCAACCGAGCCGGTACCGGCAGGGCAAATAACGACTGAACCCAAGTATTACTTTGTTGACTCAGTTGTATTGCCCAATGGTTATTTCACGCCCGCCAAGCCTGCGCCAGGCGCTACACCTTCGATAGCACATACCGATCAGCATCCGCCCTTTGATGTGAATGCTATCCGGCGCGATTTCCCGATTTTGCAAGAGCGGGTCAATGGCCGTCAGATCGTCTGGTTTGACAATGCCGCCACCACGCAAAAGCCGCAATCGGTGATTGACCGCCTGAGCTACTTCTACGCGCACGAGAACTCCAACATTCACCGCGCGGCGCATGAACTTGCTGCACGCGCCACCGATGCCTATGAAGGTGCGCGCGAAAAGGTGCGCGCCTTTATTAACGCGCCGGATGTCAATGAAGTGATTTTTGTACGTGGCACCACCGAGGCCATCAACTTGGTTGCCAAAAGCTGGGGCGGCCAACACATCCAGGAAGGTGACGAGATCATCGTCAGCCACCTGGAGCACCACGCCAACATCGTGCCGTGGCAACAATTGGCATCCGCCAAGGGTGCAAAGTTGCGCGTGATACCGGTCGATGATTCGGGTCAGGTGCTGCTCGATGAGTACGCCAAGCTCTTGAATGACCGTACAAAACTAGTCTCCGTCACGCAAGTATCGAACGCGCTGGGCACCGTAGTGCCGGTGAAGCAAATTGTCGAGATGGCGCATCGTGCCGGGGCTATTTGCCTGGTGGATGGCGCGCAGTCGGTCTCGCACATGCCCATTGATGTGCAGGATATTGGTGCCGACTTCTTTGTATTCTCTGGTCACAAGGTGTTCGGGCCGACCGGCATTGGTGCGCTGTGGGGCAAGCGTGCCGTTCTGGAAGATATGCCGCCCTGGCAAGGTGGGGGCAATATGATTGCCGATGTGACGTTTGAGAAAACCGTGTTCCAGCCCATTCCCAACAAGTTTGAGGCCGGTACTGGAAACATTGCCGATGCGGTGGGCTTGGGTGCGGCGATTGATTACGTGACACGCATTGGCATGCACAACATTGACCGCTACGAGCATGAACTGCTGTGCTACGGCATGCAACAGTTGGCCACCATTCCCGGTGTGCGCCTGGTCGGCACGGCCAAGGAAAAGGCCAGTGTGATGTCGTTTGTGCTGGCTGGCTACAGTACTGATGAGGTCGGCAAAGCGCTCAACGAAGAAGGCATTGCCGTGCGCACCGGTCACCACTGCGCGCAGCCGATTCTGCGGCGCATGGGACTGGAGACCACGGTGCGCCCGTCACTGGCGTTTTACAACACCTTTGACGAGGTGGATCGGCTGGTGGCGGTGGTGCGCAAGCTCGCGTCTAATCGCTCACACTGACGCACAAGAAGTCATGGCGCAGCAACCGTCCAAAGGTCGCTGCGCCCGATGGCTTGCGTCAAACCGAGATCAGGTCGAGATTTCCCGGGCACTGATCTGGTATTTGAAATCGTCCGGTGCATAAGAGTTCAATCGTCCCGAGGCGTTTTCGGCAACCGGGTACATCAAGAAACCAAGAGCCGGACCCGTGGAATGAGGCAGCTTCACATCATGAGCGACGTTGTAAGCCATCCAGTTACCTTCCCAACCACCAAACAGGGCATGGTTGACAGGTCTCACGATCGCATTTTGTGCAGATTTGATCCATTCGGGTGTTTCCTGTCGCATGACCTTGGTCACGTCGGCCGGATCCATGGCGACCCATCCATAGCCATTGAGATAGACCTCAGCCCTGCAATGCTGGGCACCTTTGAGGCTGGCTGGATTACCCCCAAGTTCCTTATAACCAAAAGCGGAAGGCACCAGGCGCAAGCCATAGACGTCACGCGCAGGTACGCCGACTGATCGGCACAAACCCACAAATAAGGCGTTGAGGTCAGCGCACTTCCCACCGAGATTACCGGTTTCAAGCATGGTTTTGATGTCGCCCTCGCCGCATCCTTTGACCTTGGGTTCACGGAAAGTATTGGCAACAATCCAGTTGTACAACTTTTGCACCTTCTGGACATCGGTGTGGGCACCTTGAGTTGCCTGTATGGCTGTCTCGCGCACGACGCCATTTATGGGAAGCAGTTCTGTCGAACGGGTCCAGTATTTCAGGGTAGCCGCATCTTCTGCAGGACTATTCTTGACATGCCAGTCGACGGCGCGATTGCGGGTCTGGATGCGGCTGGTCAGTTCCACATAGGGCTTGGCTTCACCCATGGCAAATTCCACATACAACATGCGCGCGCCATCCTGGCCATCGGCCGTCAGCTTGGCTTTGCCATTGCTGGAATAGGCGCTTTCCATGGACTTTTGCCAGTCGGTATTGACCGAGGCAATGGGTAACCACACGCGTGTGGCGCCTTGTGGGGCGACGATGTCAACGCGGGTCGTGACCTCAAAAGTGCGCCATTTGCCCGGTTGGGGGTCAAAGTGGCGCTCAGCTGGTGCGACGCCCTGGGCAAAATTGGTGGCAGGTAGCGTTGCCACAGTGGATAAGGCCAGGCTTTTCAAAAAAAGTCGGCGCGCGTACGGGTGAACGGTGGTCATTAAGAGAACTCCGGAAAAGTTAACGATAAAGGCTGTCGGGGTATGTCAAGGTACCTCGCATGGCCAGAATCAATTATCGCTGGACGCCCTTTTTTTCACTCTGGTCCAGGGGCGTCATCAAAGTTTCCAAAAGCTTCGCGGCCTGCGTTCCTGTCCAATCGAACT
>CAIYNH010000235.1 GCA_903927495.1 uncultured beta proteobacterium | reverse complement strand
GACAAATTCGGTTGCTGGAATGTTACGAAAACTGTAGCTCAGGGTGTGTTCGAAAAAATCCGCTATGCTGGGTTGCCCATCGCTTGCATTGTTGCCCAGCAGGTAGCTTGATGAATTGCCCTGTGGATCCAGGTCAATGACCAGAGTACGTAGCCCTTGGTGAGCACTGATGGCAGCAAGATTGCAGGTGATGGTGGACTTACCGACACCACCCTTTTGATTGAACACAACGATAGGCATAAAGCGACTCCTTTGAGGCAACACAACGCAAGCGTGAAGAGGCTCCATTGTGCTTGACAAATACGCCGAAAAAGTCAATTTCACCGGGTCCAAGTCAGGCAGCTTGAGGTGGCTTAAAAACCTTTAACAAGGTCTTGCCGAAAGGCCAATCGGATGTCTTATGGGTCAGACTTTTGCCGCAGAATAGGGCAAACTCGCAGCTCATCACAACGGAGGCACAGATGGACCTTACCACTGGCATTGAATTTTCTGAATTCGCCAATGCGCTGATTCATTCGCGCCAACACGTCGCACCGCGACGACTGGTCGAACCAGGCCCAACGGAGTCACAGTTGCGAAATATTTTAGGTGCTGCCGCTGCCGCACCTGATCATGGTCAGATATTGCCTTGGCGATTTGTCGTAGTGCCCAGTCACAAACGTGAACGTTTGGCAGAGATTTTTGGGCTTGCATTGCAAGACCGCGATCCCGCGGCTACGTCTGAGCAAATCGACAATGCCCGCGAGAAAGCCTTTCGCTCCCCCTTTTTGATGCTGGCGATTGCCCGATTGGTCGGCAGCACCGTTGAGCGCGACGCGCAAAGAGAGGTGGCTGGTGAGCTTGCTGTGAGTGATGCAGAGCGCTTGGTGTCGTTGGGTTGCGCCATCCAGAATGTGTTGCTCGGGGCCCACGCGATGGGTTTTGGTTCTGGTGTCACGAGCGGTCAGGCCCTGGCATCAAAGCGACTGCGCGAGTTGTTTCAGATTCAGCCGCATGAGTCGGCTGTGTGTTTCGTCAACATTGGCACGGTGTCCAAGGGCAAGCACGCTCGCGTGCGACCGGATCTGGCGGCGTTTGTCACCAGCCTTTGAATCCCTTCAGGCTTTAGCGCAAAATAGTTGCCATGCAAATCCACATAGCCTCTGATCCGATGCGTCCCACCTCAGGAATTCCCTCGCACTGGCTTCCACCGGACGACCCCCAGCGCGCCATGCTGCATAACGAAGTACACGCCCGCCCTTCGGCGCGAATCCGCCTGCCTGCATTGGTGGTCTACGTAGCGGTTCTCAATGAAGGTGTCAGCCGGGAAATGGAATGCGAACATCTGCGGTGCCTTCCTGGTCAAAGTGAATTGGGGCTGGCGAAGCTGCAAGACAATTTTTTGCGTTTGCGACTCGATGGCTTTACGCTCAAATGGGAACGGCACAGTGAATTTACCCGTTACTCAATCGTACAAACCTTGCCGGCGCACGCCTTGCTGGGTCAATCTGAGCCGGAACTATTGACTGATTTGGTGGTTCGGCCAGAATGGCTGGCGCTGATTCCAGGGCGAACAGTGGCTGCCGTGCAACTGGCAATGCTCAACGCACCGCTCGAGGATGCATCGGCGCTGATGGCGCAGGCAGTTACCTGGCTGGGTGGGCGTACCGTGGTGGCCTCTGTGATGGGTACCCATGCTACCAGCGCGACAGGGCAGGGTGCGCAGAGCACAGCCGGGCAGGGTCATGCTCATCTGCTGGGGCATTCCTGGGCACTGACCCAGTTCCGGCT
>CAIYNH010000234.1 GCA_903927495.1 uncultured beta proteobacterium | reverse complement strand
CTAATTAGCGAAGACGGGAAGGCTTGCGGTCCTCGTGAAGTCGGCGAACTCATTCATCGTGGGGGATTGATCTATCGCGGTTTCTGGAATGCACCACTGGAAACTGCCGAACGCTTCAAGTCCATACAGATTCTGAAAAATGTCATCAATTTAGAGGGACAGCTAATTGATGAAATCGTAGTTGCTAGTGGCGACTATGTTTACCGGGATGAAGAAGGCTATTACTATTTTGTTGGTCGCCGTGACAATATGATCAAGACGCGTGGATTCCGCGTTTCACCCTACGAAATTGAATCAGTAGTACAACGAAATATTCCACAAATTAGCCAGTGCGCTGTTTTTGGCATGCCTAACGAGGCAATTGAAGAAGAAATTGTGATGGTCTATTCCGCTCGCAGCGAAATCAGTGACAAGGAAATCCTGTTTGAACTCAAACAGCACTTGGCATCCTACATGCTCCCAAGTCGCATTATCTTCATGAAGTCCCTCCCCTTGGTGCAATCGGATAAAAGCAAAGTGGACAAACAGTACTTGATTGCAGATTTGAGTTGATTCTGTGACTTCGCCTGCTGTGACCGCAGTGGGCACACGAGTTGTAAATATTCGGTAAACCCGTAGCGCGATCAAAAACCGCTGGACACATTTAGCTTTTTCCTCTACCGTTGCACCCGTGCGTGCAACTTCCACCCTTTCAGAAACCGCCATGACTGCTGGCATTGAGGCGGCACCACCTCTTGCAATTGAGTTTGTGACGATTTCCCGGCAAGAGCACATAGCGCTGAAGTGGGCCGCAAACTATTGGCAGACGGCGCATCGCAAAGCTGTTGATCGCTTCAAATGGCGCGAACTTCGCTACCAGCGCATTTTGCGTGAACTCAAAGCGAGTGGCACCAAGTCTAACGCCGCATTACAAGCGGAGCTGGAGTTGGCAAAGGGTCAAGTCCGCGATCTGCAAAGTCGCGTATTCGCCAGCAAAAGCGAACGGCGTAAACATTGTGAGGGTCGCAGCCAAACGGCATCTTGTCGTCGTCCACGAGGTCAGCAGCACGGATCCGCTGGACACGGGCGCACCATGCAAACGCACCTGCCAGCACGCCACGAGGATGCTACGCTGGACAAGACTCAGTGCCCGAAGTGTGGCTTGGCGTTTAACAGCCTTGTTGACAGCGAAGACTCGCAGGTGCTGGAGATTGAGGTCAAGGCCTATCGGCGTGTGATCCACCGCCGCCGTTACTCTGCGTCGTGCCAATGTGGGTGTGTGGATGGCATTGTTTGCGCTGCGGCACCCACCCGGCTTATTGAGCGGGGCAAGTTTGGTATTTCTGTTTGGACCAGCGTGCTGTTGGACAAGTTTCTTTACGGTCGGCCCAGCCAGCGCCTACTACAAGATTTGGCTGACCACGGGCTGCACATGTCGGCAGGAACATTGACTGGCGGCCTTCAGGCAATAGCGCCACTGTTCAAGCCGCTGGATACGGCGCTGCAATTGAAACTTCGTAGTGAGCCCTATTGGCATGCTGATGAAACCCGCTGGGCAGTCTTCGTGGACGTGCAAGGTAAGGTTGGCCACCGATGGTATCTGTGGGTGTTCCACTCCAGTTCCGTGGTTCACTACGTCATCGACCAGACACGCGCGGCCGATGTCATTGTGGCCGAATTGGTCGGAGTCGATAAGGGGGTTATCAGCTGCGATCGTTACTCCGGCTATAAACGCTTCGCCCGTCTGAACCCAGGCGTGGTTCTGGCTTTTTGCTGGGCTCATGTGAGGCGCGACTTTCTGGTGCTTGCCAATTCATACCCTCAAAGTGCCGATTGGGCGCTGCAATGGGTAGACATGATTGGCCAGCTTTATCACCTCAACGCAACTCGTCTGAAGACTGGTGTCGATAGTCCTGAACGAGTGGCAGCTCAACACGACCTAGAGCAGGCATTGCTACAAATGGCCATGCGGTGCGCCTCTGAAGTGGCCAATCACGAACTGTTTCCTCCGGCGGCCAAGGTGCTGGAGAGTATGACGTTGCATTGGAGTGGCTTAACGGTGTTTGTCAATTCTCCGTGGGTGGACATGGACAACAACATGGCCGAGCGTGATATTCGTGGGCCTGTAGTTGGCAGAAAGAATTTTTACGGATCAGGATCTGAAGAGTCCGCGCAATTGGCCGCCACGATGTACGGCACGTTAGCAACCATGAAGCTTTGGGGACTCAACGCACGCACCTGGCTCGCACAGTATTTGCAGGCCTGTGCGGATAATGGCAATCAGCCACCAGAGGACATCAACGCCTTTCTTCCATGGCAGATGGATGCCAGGCGTCTGGCCGACATGCGAGCGTGTCGCTTTCGGTAAGGATCAGCGATTCATGAGCATTTATTGTGCACGCGAATTCAGCGCGCTCGACATCCAGACCATTCGCGACCTCATCATTGAGGATCCCAAGCTTCAACGCTCAGCGCTCTCGCGCAAGCTTTGCGCATTGTGGGGATGGACCAAGCCCAATGGGGACCTCAAGGACATGACGTGCCGCGTGGCGCTGCTGCGCATGCAAGCCGATGGACTTATTGACTTGCCTCCATCGAGAATCGGTGTGGTGCGCAGACGTGCACACTTTGCGCCCACTGCTGCCAGCGACGCCCAGACCCCCATCAAGCAACCCGTGCACGAGATCGGGCGCATCACGCTTGAGGTGGTCAGCGGCACGGCAGCTTCAAGACTATGGAATGAGTATGTCGCACGCTATCACTACTTGGGCTACACGGCCATGTCGGGCAGTCAGATCCGCTACAACGTATTTGCTGGCGAGCAACTCGTGGCCTGCATCAGCTTTTGTGCATGTGCCTGGAAGTTAAAGGACAGAGATCGATTCATTGGCTGGACTGAACCTCAGCGACAAAAAAACCTACAGCTAGTTATCAACAATGCACGCTTCCTGGTTCTGCCTTGGATCGAATGCAAAGGACTTGCTTCAAAGATTCTGTCACTCGCCGCTCGGCAGTTACCAAATGACTGGCTCAGGCGCTACGGCTTTCGACCTGTATTGCTGGAAACCTTTGTGGAATATGAACGCCACAAGGGCACTTGCTACAAGGCCGCCAATTGGATCAATGTAGGCAGAACGACAGGGCGTGGAAAGAAATCCACCAGCCACAAAGTCCTCATTCCGGCCAAAGACATCTGGCTTTATCCACTAGGCAAAAACTTTGCCGCTGCCCTTTGCCAGTAAGCGCTGCGGGATCACCGAATATTTACAAGCCTACGGGCGCTGAAGGTAGCGCGCGGCGATGGGGCGCAGGGCTGCGGGTTCGATGCGCAGGGCTTGCAGGCCCGCAACCTTGCCGCTGGCGACG
>CAIYNH010000233.1 GCA_903927495.1 uncultured beta proteobacterium | reverse complement strand
CGGATGATGCGAACATTTACGTAAGCAGTAAGCGCTCGGGGCTGCGCATCATGGACAGCGTGAGGGGGTTTCTTGCAAACCGGCTCAAGCTGACGGTGAACGAAGCCAAGAGCGCAGTGGCGCGGCCCTGGGAGCGCAAGTTCCTCGGGTACAGCATGACTGCAAACACGGCAAGCAAAATCCGCATTGCCAAAACCAGCATTGAGCGGCTCAAGGAGTCGGTACGCAAACTGTGTATGCAGGGACGGGGCAGGACACTGTCCCGAACAATTGATGAGATCAACCCGATTCTGAGAGGCTGGATAAACTATTTCAGTCTGAGCCAGAGTCGCAGACCCATCGAGGAACTTGATGCATGGGTGCGTAGGCGACTGCGCTGCTTGGTGTGGCGTCAATGGAAGCAACCAAAGACAAGGGAATCCAAAATGCGAGCTCTGGGACTTGACAGCCAGCGCGCATGGAAATCTAGTGTTAACGGGCGCGGGCCATGGTGGAATGCGGGGGCTAAACATATGATCGCTGCCATGCCGCCAAAGCTATTCACACAACTCGGGCTGGTCTCGCTGGTGGCAACACACCAGCATCTCCAGTGTCCTACTTGAACCGCCGTATGCGGAACCGCACGTACGGTGGTGTGAGAGGGCTGACGGGGCAACCCGTCACCCTACTCGATGTGCGCCCGGCAGGGCGCACCTACTTGGAGGTGAAAGTCCTCTACTCGCCCGGCGGGGGGAAGAGTTAGCCAGAGGCAAGGGTTTCGCGGGTGACTGCGAGTCTGAAGGAAGCCCGATGGCAAAGCGCTGGCCAGGCAGGTGCAGGATGCAAACGTCTTGCGCCTGATACGCAAGTTTCGGCAAGCTGGGATGATGACCAATGGGATAGAGACACCACGGTATGAGGGAACGCCGCAAGGCGGCACCTTATCACCGCTGCTGCCGAACATCTTGCTGACCGATCTTGACCGGGAACTGGAGAAACGCCAACTGCTCTTTTGCAGGTATGCCGATGACTGCAACATTTATGTAGGCAGTCAACGCGCAGGCCAGCGCTTCATGGAAAGCGTGAAAGGGTTTCTTGCAAACCGGCTCAAGCTGACCGTGAACGAGGTCAAAAGTGCGGTGGCACGGCCCTCGATGCGGAAGTTTCTGGGCTACAGCGTGACGGGCAAACAACCGGCCAAAATCCGCATTGCCACACCCAGTATTCAACGCTTGAAAGAGTCAGTACGCACCTTATGCCTACAAGGACGGGGCAGGTCACTGTCCCAAACTATCGAAAAGCTCAACCCGATTCTGCGCGGCTGGATGAACTATTTCAGCCTCACCCAGAGTCGACAGCCGATCGAAGAACTTGATGCATGGGTGCGCAGACGACTGCGGTGTCTGCTGTGGCGGCAATGGAAGCGACCCAAGACGCGGGAGTCAAAAATGCTCGCCTTCGGGCTCGATGCCCAGCGTGCATGGAAGTCCAGCGTCAATGGGCGCGGCCCTTGGTGGAATGCCGGGGCCAAGCATATGATTGCCGCTTTACCGCCAAAGCTCTTTACTCAACTCGGGCTGGTCTCGTTGGTGGCAACTCACCAGCATCTCCAGCGTTCTACTTGAACCGCCGTATGCGGAACCGCACGTACGGTGGTGTGAGAGGGCTGAGGGGGTAACTCCTCACCCTACTCGATT
>CAIYNH010000232.1 GCA_903927495.1 uncultured beta proteobacterium | reverse complement strand
GGCGCTGGCGCGTTGGCAAATGGCGCATCAGGAAGTTGTTGATGAAATCCACCAGCGTCTTGGATGCCTGCGGATCGGGCACATCGATATCAAAAGCCCTGACCTCACGCGTTTGCAAACAGATGCCGTAATCGGGTTTGCTGGCCCACAGGGTGATTTCTTCGGAGTTTGCCTGCTTGGCCGTCCAGTCAGTGATGCCAACAACCTTGCCGGCCTTGTTGTAACGGCTTGGCGTCTTGCCAATGTCTTTGATCTTGGATTGGGCAGAAATTTTGGCGGTTGGGTTGGAGACCACCGGCAGCAGATCGGCGCCAAGACCGAGCACCAAATCGAAATGATCCCAGTCAGATGTGCTGGCACCCCACACTGTTGCAGCAGATGGCATGGTCAATCGCAGCTGCGTTAAGATTGTTTGCCATCCTGCACAGCGGCCAACTCAATCAACTCAGGCCATATTTGTTGCCAATCTGTGGGGTGCAGATCTTTGCGACTTACCGCTCTGTCGGTTGCGGCCTCAATAGCAACCGCAAATCGCACCGGGACCGGCCTGCGACCTTTGGTCCAATCGGAGACATCGGAGGAATATGCACCTATCAAGGCTGCAAGGCGACTGGCCGCCCCGCGTCCTTGCTGTTCAAAGTAGTTAGAAAGTTTCATGTGTTGTACTTTAGCCTAAAGCTACATCTTAATCAAGACATTTGCTTGCGCTAATTGTTAGCCTTTTGCTACAATACGGGCATCATGAAATTAATTGATGACCTTAGGCGCGACAACCTGGCTCTCTTGCGTGACGAATTTGGAGGGCTGCGAAGCTTGGCCAAACGACTGCAACGAACCGACTCACAGGTGAGCCAGTGGATTCAGGGATCAAAGAATTCCGGGACCGGCAAACCTCGTGGCATGCGCAGCGACACAGCCAGACTGATAGAACAACTTTGCAACAAGCATTCCGGTTGGCTTGACTGCGAACATACCGAGCCAGCCGAATTGGTTCGCAGTCAATCGAACGCCGACACACACCCTGAGGTGATGCTCAGGCAAGCTCTGCAACAAGTCGAGCAATGTTTCGCAATGATTTCGCCGATCCTGAAGGATCTGGGGCGTGCCACTCTGGTCGAATGGGCACAAACCAAATCATCGAGCAACGAGACGGCCACCATATTGGGCGGGTTCATACATTCGAGCAAGTTCATGCCCAAGGCACCCGCCCTATTGGAAACACCAATCAAGGTAGTCTCACGTGAAAATTGAAACGGCAACAGTCATCCGAGGTAGCGAGACCCCGGTGGGTGAGGGTAACAATCAAGCCCAACGCTGCATACTTCGCTTATCCAACGGCACTCAGCGCGCCGCCGTGCTCAAGCGACTACCGCAGCAATGCGTGATCGCAGAAGCCTTCAGCGCGTTATTGTTGCGAGCCTGGGGATTAACCGTACCCGACCCCTTCCTGGTAAACGGTGAGCAAAATGAAATTCACTTTGCCAGTGCTGATACGGGATACCCCAATCTCAAGCAGCGTTTGCATATTGGAGAGCAGCCCGACGGTCTGCTCAAGGAGAGCTTGACCAACGCTGCGTACCACATCGTCGCGGGTCTGGCGCAGACGCCTTTGGCCATTGCAGCCGATGAGGCAATTGACAACCGGGACCGCAACCTTGGAAACGTTTTGTGGGACGGTGCCGACGAGGCCTGGATCGATCATGAGCTTGTGCTGGGCCTGGCTGCGCACTTGCCGGACCAAAACAAGCTGACCATCATGGTTGACGCCCAGGACAACCAAGACGACATCAGACAGTCAAGTATTGCTGCGTGGATAGCAATGAACCGTGAGTTTCCAAATGATGCAGCTGTTGCAACCAACGCGCCACATCTGGCCGATATGGTGGCAGCCCGACTGGCCGTTCTGGGCAATCGGATACTGGGGCGCTTTCCGGCACCAAATGATTTACTATCGGGAGCATGACAAGCAGCACACTGCACCCTTGGCGCGCATTATTCTGGGAGCCGGTTAACGGCACCGGCGAGCGTTTGATGGTGGGCGTCCTGTATCAATTTGATGGCGCCATGCAGGCTACGCGCATCTTGCGCGATGATGTACTTGACAGCCTCTATGGCCACGCCAGTGCGGCGGCTCGCAAGCTGATTGACACCGCGCTAGAAATGTACGTCCAGGCGGCCCGAGTGTCGAGCATCGAGGCCGCGTCCATGCCTTTGATGGGTATTTATGCTGGCCCATTGCGTTGCACTGAAGCGCTCAGCGTGGGGGAGTTGCTGCGCACCGCAGCCCTTTTGTATTCGTCATTGTCAAACTTGGACAAACTCGACGAAATGGAAGAAGCCGACGCACCACTGGCCGAGGAAGTGAATCGGCGTTTCAGCACCGAAGTGCGAGGAATTGTTGCACTCCGTCATCCCGAACTCTTGCCTTGCTTTGGTCGCGGCGGGCCACTCATCGACGGCGGTCAGATGGTCAAATTCGGCTACTTCTCGCCCAAGCTGGTGGCGCATTTCAGCGTGCTGCACCCGGTGCGCCAAAGTGCGAGCGTGCGTGACGCCAGAGCTCGCTTGTGGGAGTTGCAACGCGCCATGGGTCTGGCCGAAATCAGCAATGCCGCACTCATTACCGCCGTACCCAGGCCCGATGATGCAACTTTGGGTGATCGTCAACGCGAGCAAGCAAAAGCAAACGAGCGAGAGATCGAGCGCGAGGCAGATGCAGCGCGGATTATTCTCTATCCGGTTTATTCCGCAAACGATGGCGCCAGCCGCCTGATCCAGGCCGCAGCCTAAACCCGGCCTTCAGTCAGCACTGACCTACCAACCGCCCACCGAGGCGGTTTTTTTACGTCTGTTCACAAGGCGTCGCACCGTAAGTCGGTTCTGGTCTTGAAAAATATTTTGTTCGCAAAAGCTTTTTGCTTGATTTAGTTATAGCCTTAGGCTACATTACAATAAATCCCAAATAAATACCGAAAACGAGAAACCGCATGCCCTGCCAACCGCTCCTGCCGGCAATCGCCACCTGGCGCACCAGCACCACTGCCCTGTTCCTCGCCAGCATCGGCGCCACCGTCGTCATCGCGCTGGACCTGCTGGTCTGGCGTCCCTTTTAACCACCCCCTGAAAGTTCACTTATGACATTTGAAGCCATCCCCGGCCTGCTGGCCGATCTGCTGCAAGAGCAGCGCGGCACCCGTGAGGCCATCACCAGTTTGGCT
>CAIYNH010000231.1 GCA_903927495.1 uncultured beta proteobacterium | reverse complement strand
GCCACGGTGCTCACGTTCGGCGTGGGCGGTATGCTGGTGTGGCAGGGCGACCTGACCATTGGTGCGTTGACCGCATTCACCATGTATTTGGGGCAGCTCATCTGGCCGATGTTTGCCGCAGGTTGGGTTCTGGCGTTGCTCGAGCGTGGCCGCGCGGCGTGGGGGCGCCTGCAGCCAACATTGGATGCACCGTTGTCGATTGACGACCACGGCATGCTGCATTCAATTGAGCCGGGCGCATTGGTGTTGGAAGGCGTGACGTTTTCCTACCCTGGGCAATCGGTGCGAGCCCTGGAAAGACTCGATCTCAAGGTCAGCCTCGGACAGACGCTGGGCATCGTGGGCGCCACCGGCGCCGGCAAGTCCAGTGTGTTGCGACTGATTTTGCGGCAGTATGGCGCGCAACAAGGGCAACTCCGTTGGGGGCAACATGCATTGCACGAATACACGCTGGATGCATTGCAAAAGGCGATCAGTTGGGTGCCACAGGAGCCCTTTCTGTTTTCGGCATCCGTGGCAGAGAACATCAACCTGGGCAAGGCGGATGCCACGCACGATGAAATCGAAAATGCGGCGCGCCAAGCATGCATTCACGACGAGATTGTGCGTATGCCACAAGGCTATGACACGCAGGTTGGGGAAAAGGGCGTTTCACTCTCTGGCGGGCAGCGCCAGCGCGTCGCAATTGCGCGGGCATTGCTTGCTGATGCACCGATGCTGCTACTGGACGACGCGCTGTCTGCGGTGGATACGCAAACTGAAACCAATATTCTGGAGCATCTGGAAGCAATGCGGCGGAACCGATCGGGCACAATTACCGTGATCGTCAGCCATCGCCTGAGTGCAGTGGCGCAGGCCGACCACATTGTGGTTTTGCAGGACGGCCAAATTGGGGAACGGGGCAATCATGAAAGTCTGATAGCACTCAATGGCTGGTATGCTGTGCAGTGGCGTTACCAGCAACTCGAGGCAAGTCTTGATGCCTACTGACGCCATATTCCCGGCGGGCAATGTACGCCGCGCAATTGCGCTGTTGGTTCGCTCAGCGACTACGGAGCACCACCACGTCTGGAAGGGCTGCCTCTGGTTGGTCCTTGCAGCCTTGCTGGAGGCGGCAGGCCCCATGCTCGGCAAGTATTTCATCGATCACACGCTGTTGCCCCGTCAATTTGACTTGATGCAGGTGGCGTTTTTGCTGGGTGGCATTCTCCTGGCCGGGGCGACTGCCAGCATCATTCGTTACACACAATTGACGCGACTTGCGGGTGTTGCCATGCGTTCGGTTCGCCGTTTGCGCGAAGAGGTCTACGGTCATGTCGTGCGACTGCCGATGGCATTTTTCGACAAGGCCATTACCGGTCAGCTGGTGAGCCGTGTGACCAATGACACGGAGCAGGTCAAAAATCTGTATGTGCAGGTACTGTTTGTTATGTTGGATAGCAGCATCGTCGTCGTGGGGGCCTTTGCGGCTATGGCCTGGCTGGATTGGCGACTTATGCTGATTGTGCTCATGCTGGTGCCCGCAGTAGTGGTCATTGTGTGGTTTTACCAGCGCTGGAGTGCGCCCGCGGTGGCACGGGCACGACAGAAACGAAGTGACATCAACGCGCAAATGTCGGAATCGATCGCTGGCATGCCGGTCTTGCAGGCCAGCAACGCCCAGTTGCGGTTCCGGGAAAAGTTTGACTTGACCAATGCACAGCATTTGACTGCTCGCATCGGCGAAATGCGGGTCAACGCCTGGCTGCTGCGTCCGATGCTGGACCTGATCAACGTCATGCTGCTGGCGATAGTGATCTATAGCTTTGGACATGGCGAAGCAGGTACGCTGCAAATCGGCGTACTGTATGCATTTGTGAGCTACCTTGGCCGGGTCGTGGACCCCTTGATCCAGATTACGCTGCAATTCGGGCAGTTGCAGCAGG
>CAIYNH010000230.1 GCA_903927495.1 uncultured beta proteobacterium | reverse complement strand
GATTTCCAACTCGGCCTGCGTTACACGGTTGCTTTGGGCCAAATATTGCTCTTGAGCTTTGCGATTGCTTTGCAACGGCAATTCAAAGTTGACTCCAAAAAACCAATCCGGGAAGCTGGATTGCTCGGTCACGCTGCGTGCCGCTTGCACCTTGTTGTCATATCCCGTGCCGCTGTAGCTGAAGACCAGATCAGCCACTGGTTTCATCTGATTGTGGGCAAAGTTCAAGCGGGTCTGGGCTTGTTCGTATTTTAAGCGGGCGATTTGGTAAGGTGACCAGCGCTCCAAGGCTTGCTCAGACTCGGATTCGGGCATAGTAGTGCTGCCACTTAACGTGTGTAGGGTGGGCTCTGTAACTATTGGGTTTGATTCTTGCCAAGTCAGGTGCAGTGCGGTGGCCAACTTGCTTTTCGCCTCACGCAGCGCTTGTTGGCTGCGCGCATGTTCAATTTGGCGGTTGAGCAAGATACTTTGCAGCTCCAGCAGTGAGCTCTCGGCTACTTTGCCAGCGGCCAGTCGGGCCTGGGCATCAGCTAACAGATTTTGCGTGCTGGTGAGTGCTTGTTGGCGTAGTTTTGCCGTTTCCTGGGCCCGGTGCAACTGCCAATACAGGTTCAGACCGTCGATGCTGGTTTTGAGGGTTTGTTGGGTCAGTTGGTGCAGCGAAATATCGTGTTCGAGCTCAGCTACCCGGCGGTCGGTTTCAGTGATTTCTTGGCCACTGTTACGCAACAAGGGCTGTTTTAGCGTCAGATTCAGCAGGACGTTGTATTCAGTGTCAAAGGACGCGGTTTGCGGGATCAGGTTATTGCTTTTGCGCGCAAGTTTGTAACTCACAGTCATATCAGCGCCGGTCGGCAACTTGTTTCGGATGCCGAACTCGTCACTGTGGGCGCTTTCATCCAAAATGGCTGTGCCCGCCGTAAAGGTGTTTTGCAGGCGTTCGTCAGCGGTGCGCTGACGGCTGCGGCCTTCCTCACGCATGTTCACAAACATTGTTGATTCGTACAGTGCACCTTCAGCTTGCCGCAGGTGCTGGGTAACCTCGGTGCTGAGTTGGCTGTACTGCACTTCCACACTGCGTGCCACGAGTAGTTGTAAAAAACTTTGCGGGCTGAGTGCTGTCAGCCCAGGCAGAACGGCAGCGGCTTCTGAGGCGAAGTGAGTCGGTGACGGTTGCTGTGGGGTGGGCTCGGTAGCCAAAAGCACTTGGGCGTGGCCTGTGGCACCGCACAGCAGTGACAAAACCAAGCTCCACCGAGTTAGCAGAGTGCTTTCCAAGTTTGGAAGCCTGCCAAGAATGCCGACTCGACTGCATGGCCTCACGCTGGTGCTCCGGTAACGGTATCTGTTCATGGTGTTGGCTGTTGTCCGAGTGGCCTATCTGTGATTGCAGCAGCGTGGCACCCTTCAACAAAGCCGCGACACGTGCATTTGCGTGTCGCGGCTATTGGGGCACGGTGCTACTTGGCAGCTGCCGTTTTTTCGTCTTGCAACTTGACCAGTCGCTCGGTCTGCGCCAGGGAAATCAGGTGCGCGTACAGAGGAGCCAGGTAGCTCTTGCTCTTGATTTCCAGGAAACGCTCGTCCGACAAATTGTTCAGACGCTCTTCATTCACAACATAGCAGCCCGATACGTTTTTTACCTTGTCGTTGTCACGCACACGCATGTTGAGTGGGGTGAACATGTTGTGTTCGGCCAGGAACTTGCAGAAACTATTGGTCAGTGCATCCATTTGTTGCAATTCACCCAGGTAACGCTTAACGTTTTCGATGACCTGAGTGGGTTCACCTTTTTCGTCGAACAAGGCAGCACCTTCGGTATCGCTAACCAAGCTGCTGGCCTCATCAAGACACACCACGTATTGGTCATCTTTGCCAGTTGGTGTCAGTGCGAAAGGGTAACGACGGATGATGGCTGGCACATAAGACGCTTGCCATTTGCCGTTGGCATCGACAAAAAGGTTTTCACCAGCATTCAGACCCATCAGTACTACCGGGCGAAACATGTCTTTGTCCTTGTCTTCCAGGAACACGATTGGGAAGATCGAGGCTGCACGTGCAAACTCATGCATCGTGACGTAGGCAATGTGAAACTGGGAAGCAAATTCAAAGCTGGAAATGTCTTTGATCTTTTTGTTGGCGTGACGATCTTTGTTTACGGGAACGACTTGTTGAAACACGGTTGATACTCCTGCAGTTATAAAAAAATACGCATTGTACGCATCGTCTCACGTAGTCGATTTTTCAGTTACCACGTGAAGCGAGCACGATCATACATTGATGGATGATTAAATATGTCGATATTTATCAAAAATTGTTTATTTAGCATATAATTTGCTAAAACAAATGTTTTGATTCACATCGACTTCAGGATGTGAATGCTATGAGTTTCAGAACTTTTCTGGATCGGTTGGGCGTAATACCCAGATAAATATACGGATATTGGGCAGGGCTACTCGTATCGAACGGTCTCAGTCAACAGAATCATGACTGGCGATTATTAAGCGGCTCATTCCATTTTCATATCAATCCGACACTTTGTTGCTTCGCCTTGCCGTGCCTCAGCACTGTCCGCGGCTTCGCGCCTAGTGTCGTATAGATCTCGACACGGGATCACGCCAGCCTGAGTCGCATCAGCTTCATTCTCAGCCCTACACGGGTCAGACCCAGTTCCTCGGCGACATGGGTTTTATTGCCTTTATGGCGCTGCATGGCAGCTCGGATAAGTTCGGCCTCAACCCGCTCCAGTTGCTGTTTTAGCTGCCCAGAGTCAGCATCAGCATCAGCGGCATCAGGTGTAGTTGCGGTCGGAGCGGGCGCATGAAACACCCTGGGCGACAGCAGTTCTGGGCCCAGCACTGCGCCCTCGCCCAGTGCCAGTGCCCGGCGAACTTCGTTTTGTAGCTCTCGCACGTTGCCAGGCCAAGCGTGGCAACTCAGCAGTTCCAGCGCTTTGGCGGAAAATTTGCGCCCGATCAGGGGTGTCTTTTTCAACATGTCATTGACGATCAGCGGGATGTCTTGTGGGCGTTCTCGCAGACTTGGCAAATACAGCGTAATGCCAGCCACACGGTAATACAGGTCTTCACGAAAGCGTCCGCTGGCGACATCAGCTTCCAGGTCGCGGTTGGTAGCGGCGATGAGGCGCACGTCCACCGCCACCGGACG
>CAIYNH010000229.1 GCA_903927495.1 uncultured beta proteobacterium | reverse complement strand
TGACCATGCTGTTTGAAACCGGCCACCCCTGGATCACTTTCAAAGATGCATGCAACATTCGCTCACCCCAGCAGCATGCAGGTGTGGTGCACTCCAGCAACTTGTGCACCGAGATCACCCTCAACACCAGCGACACGGAAACCGCGGTCTGCAACCTGGGCTCGGTGAACTTGCTTCAACACCTCAAAGACGGGGCTCTCGATCATGTGAAACTGCAAAAAACCATCACCACCGCAATGCGCATGCTCGACAACGTCGTCGACATCAATTACTACGCGGTGAAAAAAGCGCGCGACTCGAACATGCGGCACCGCCCTGTGGGCTTGGGACTCATGGCCTTTCAAGACACGTTGTACGAACTCCGCATACCGTACTCCAGTCCAACGGCTGTGCAATTTGCGGATGAATCGATGGAAGCCATCTGCTATTACGCCTACTGGGCCTCTACCGAATTGGCGCGTGAGCGTGGCCAATACTCCAGCTATAAAGGCTCGTTGTGGGATCAAGGAATATTGCCATTCGACACGCTCAACATGCTGGCGGCTGAGCGCGGCGGCTTTGTCGAAGTAGATCGCTCCAGCACTATGAATTGGGAAGTATTGCGCCAAAAAATCAGTAAAGATGGCATGCGCAATTCCAACTGTGTGGCCATTGCACCGACAGCAACCATCTCCAACATCATTGGTGTTGATGCATCGATCGAGCCCTGCTTTGGCAACCTGTCAGTTAAATCCAATTTATCGGGTGAATTCACCATCGTCAACAGTTATCTGGTTCGTGACCTCAAAAAACTGGGCCTTTGGGACGACGTAATGGTCATGGACCTGAAGCATTTTGATGGCTCCCTGCGGCCCATTGATCGTGTTCCGGCTGAAATCAAATCACTGTATGCAACCGCCTTTGAAGTGGAAACTTCCTGGCTTGTGGAGGCCGCATCGCGTCGCCAAAAATGGATTGATCAAGCCCAATCTCTCAACATTTACATGTCAGGGGCATCGGGAAAAAAACTCGATGACACCTACAAACTGGCCTGGGTTCGCGGGCTAAAAACCACCTACTATTTGCGCACTCAATCAGCGACCCATGCCGAAAAATCTACCGTTTCAGCTGGACGCTTGAATTCGGTTTCGTCTTCGACCCATCTGCAAGGTAATCTGGCCATGAGCGCACTCGATGCCGCCGCCGCGGCTGCCCGCCAACAGATGGCTTCGATGCCTGCCACTGATGTTAAATTTTGTGGTGCCGATGACCCCACCTGCGAGTCATGTCAATAACACGACTTGAGCAATCTTGATGCGATGTCGAGGTACAACATTTGATTGGCTAATCACGGTCACTGAACGTATCAATGCTATCTATTTTTTACTACAAATCTGATAATTCACGTATTGGAATTCACTATGTTGTCCTGGGACGAAGAAGTCATACCCTCTGCCAGTTTGCCGCAGTCATTTGCACTGCCAAATCCCCTGCAAGCCCAACGCTACGCGGGGCCATCTGCCACGCCACCGATTGCTGGAATCGACCTTAATAGCCCAAACCCGACGCTGCAGGTTCCAACCATTCAACGTCGTGTCAATGCGGCCGACAAACGAATCATCAATGGAAAAACCGATGTCAACCAGTTGGTGCCATTCAAATACAAATGGGCCTGGGAAAAATACCTTGCAAGTTGCGCAAATCACTGGATGCCACAAGAAGTCAATATGACCCGCGACATTGCGCTTTGGAAAGACCCAAAGGGTCTGAGCGAGGATGAACGTCGCATTGTCAAACGCAACCTGGGTTTTTTTGTCACCGCTGATTCACTCGCAGCAAACAACATTGTGCTCGGCACTTACCGCCACATCACTGCGCCGGAGTGCCGTCAATTCATGCTGCGTCAGGCTTTTGAGGAAGCCATTCATACCCATGCCTACCAGTACATCGTTGAATCTCTGGGGCTGGATGAAGGCGAAATTTTCAGTGCTTATCATGAAATCAAATCGATTCGTGATAAGGATGAATTTTTGTTACCTTACATTGAATCCATCATGGATCCAAAATTCCAGACCGGCACGCCTGAGACAGATCAATCTCTTTTGAAATCCTTGATCGTATTTGCCTGCTTGATGGAAGGCTTGTTTTTCTACGTCGGCTTTACCCAAATTTTGGCTTTGGGTCGGCAAAACAAAATGACAGGTGCCGCTGAGCAGTACCAATATATTCTTCGGGACGAGTCAATGCATTGCAACTTTGGTA
>CAIYNH010000228.1 GCA_903927495.1 uncultured beta proteobacterium | reverse complement strand
GTAGGCGCTGAGGTCGGTGGGGTCTGACATGGCGACCAAGACACTATCAGGCCGCTTTTCAATGGCCAAAGCCCGAAAACGCCGAGCTTGCGATTCAGGCAGCAAACGAATGACTTCGGGTGACAGACTGCGTTGATCCAAATTCACAAATGGGAGTGCCATCTGCCGTGCCAAGGCGGCGGCAATCTGTTCCTCGGTAACCCATTTTTTTTCAATCAGGATCCGGCCCAGCTTGCGCCCGGTGTTTTTCTGTTCGGCAAGCGCCAGTTGAACCTGATCTTCAGATAAATAACTCTGCTTGATCAGTAGATCACCCAGACGCACTTTTTCTGGCCGACTCACGGCTTCCCCTCTTGACGCAATAGTTCCAACAACTTGCTGTCCACCTTGTCGGCAAGGGCCGAGGGCAATTTGCCACTCAGGCGCGCTTGTTGCAATGCTTGGGCAGTTTCAGCCGTACGATCTTTTTGCGTGGCCAAGGCCAGACCCAAGCCTGCCCACCAGATGCCACGCGCAGGCTGACGTTCTATGGCGGCACGGTAATGTGCAATTGCTTCGGCCGGGCGGCCGACACGAACCAGCAAAGTAGCCATAAAGGCACGGTATTCAGCATCGTTGTTGCCAACTTCCTGGTATTCGGTGAGCAACTTCAGTGCGGCAGCGTCCTCACCCCGCTCGACCTTGAGTCGTGCCAGTGAAACCAGTGCTGCCGGGCCCGGTTGGTAGAGCAATCCGTCGGTCAGCAAAGCTTCAGCACGACCAAGCTGGCGGTCTTCAAGCGTTAAGGCGGCGAGCAATTGACGCACTTCACCTTGCGCCGGGTTCAGCTCCAGCGCGTCTTCAAGGCGCTGCCGCGCATCAGTGCCGCGCCCTTCTTGCAACAACTGCAGCGCTTGCGAGTAGGCGATGTCGGCTTTTTGCCCGGAGGTGACGGTTTTGACTGCATCACCGGTTGTTGCGGAAAGTTTCTTGGCTGGGGCAGCAGGCTGCGTGACCATTGCCACTGGCCCACTCATGGCGGGGGCTTGGACCAGGGCTGCGGCTGTCGGTGGCGCTGCCGCCACATTTCGTGGTGCTGGCGTAGTTGCTTGCTGTTTAGGCTGGATTTTCGATTTCTGTTCCGCACCGGATGTCCCCACTGGGACTACTTTTGCTTCCACTATGTTGGGCGCTGGCTGTGATTTGACCTGAACCGGAACGGGTGCAATCACCTGAGCATTCGGCACCGGATGCCTGCGATCCCATTCCGACCACAGGCTCCAGATCACGGTTAGCAGCAGTGCCAGGTACAACAGGCGATGGTTCGGGGTCTTGGCCGATTTTTTTAGTGGCGAGGCAACTACCCCTGGCGGCAGCACTGCCTGCGCCATGGCACCGCGCTCTTCGAGTTTGCGTAGCGATTCATTGATGGCGCTCATGCCAGTTTCCTCCATGCCAACCAAAGGGGTAAACGTACGCCAGGAGTGTCCTGTGCGGCCGCAAAAACGTCCGAAAAATAAACCTGGTGCTGCCCTGCACCAAAGGCCAGCAGTAGCGCTTTATTGGCCATGATGTTGATCAGGCGCGGCATCCCGGCGCTGGCTGCGTGCATCATCCAGATACTGCTCTGGCTGAAAATCCGGGGGCCAAAATAACCAGCGGCGCGCATCCTGTGATCCAGATAATCGCCGACTTCGGCACGACTAAACGGTTTCAACCGGTAATGGCTGGTAATGCGCTGTTTGAGCTGCCGGATGGCTGGGTCTGCCAGTTTTTTCTCGAGTTCAGGTTGACCAAACACCGCCACTTGCAAGAGCTTGTTGTGCTTGGTTTCCAGGTTGGTCAAAAGGCGCAGCGCCTCTAGCGTGTCATTGGGCAGCGCCTGGGCTTCATCCAGGCACAGCAAGGTGCGTTGCCCCTGCTCGGCAATGTCAATCAAACGGGCTGCAATCAGCGCTTGGATGCGGGGTTCATCCGTGCCTTTTTTCCATTTCACGCCGAGTTCAGAGGCTAAATCACACAGCAAAGCGTGCGGGTTGGTGGCCGGAACCGGCAAATGTGCGATTTTGAATTGCGTGCCAGCTTCTTCTATCAGCTTGCGACACAGCATGGTCTTGCCGATGCTGACTTCACCCGTGATCAGTACAAAGCCTTCACCGGTGCCAGCTGCATAGAGCAGCGTGTTGAGTGCTTCGCGGCAGCCTCTGGATGCAAAAAAGAAGTCTGGGTCTGCCGTGAGGGTGAACGGTGCCTGTTTGAGGCCGAAATGGGCGCAATACATACCTGTTCAGCGGGCGCTGCCAGTGTTAGCCGGCGTATTGGAAATTTGTTCGGCTCGGTCCCGACTGGCGGCAATGTCGCGTGACCAGTCGCTGTCGCTGTTGATGATGGTGGCTTTCATCAAAATCACCAACTCGCGTTTGGAACTGTTGCGGCTGACACTGCCCAGCAAAGTCTGGGCAACGGCACCGTCAGCTCCTGGCAAGCGATTGTTTTGGTCGTTATAAGACTGCGACATGAGTCCACCAATCACTACGACCTGACCGTCAGAGGCACGGATGATGCTGTCGGTCTCGGAAATGCTGCTGGAAGCCAGCGGTAAAACCAACGGAGATCCAACTCCTGCATTGATGGTTTTTACTTTTTCTGATACGACGCTGATGGAAGGATGAACGTGCAGGATGACGTTGTCCTGGTCATCGATTTGCGGGGTTACATCCAGCGCGATGCCCGAGAAAAACGGCCGCAAGGTGACACTGGGGGTGTTGGTGGTGGTGGTGCCAGTGGTTTGTGTGACGCTGATGTTGGTAACGTAGAAGTCATCGGTGCCGACTTTTAACACTGCCTTTTGGTTGTTCAGCGTTGCGATGCGGGGGCTGGACAGCACGTTCACCTTGCCCTGTCCCTCAAGCAACTGAATCATGGCACTAAAGTTGGTGCGGCTCACAGCAAAGCCAAAGCCGCCGCTACCGAGGTTGGTTAGATTCGGAACGAGGCCCGTCGCGGTGCTTCCGATACCTGCACTGTTAGCCCCGCTAAGTGCGCCCAGTATGCCTGTAGCGCTATCAGGAGTGTAGCTATACCCGCCGCCATAGGCATTCCCACCGATGGCGGGTGCAGCACCCAGGCCGATGAAGTCCTGCCCATTGGCGCGTCCCATGCCGCCCCAATTGATGCCACTTTGGTAGCTCTCATTGAGTTGCACCTCAATGATTTTGGCCTCAAGAATGACCTGCCGGTTGACTGAGAGTTGCATCGCCTTGAGGTAGTTTTCCACCACCCTTTGCTCAACCGGCATGGCCTTGATCACGACCATGCCCGATTGAGGGCTGAGCGTGATGCTGCGGCCGTCCTTTTCGCCCACGATGGCGGCCAGTGTGGTTTGCAATTCTTTCCAGAAGTCGGAATTTGAAGTGGTCGAAATTTTGCTCGAGTCAGCCCCCCCCGAACCACCCGAACCAGATGGCGTTGCAGTTGAGGAGCCCGTAGATGAACTGCTGCTGGTAATGGAACTGGAGGTTACGTGCAAATCGGAGCTGCCCGAGCGCTGTCCGGCAATGTAGTTGATGCGAAAAACGCGAGTTTGCAGTTTGGGTGGATCGACATAAATGCGCGAGCCTTCCATGCGCCAGTCAATTTCATACAGGTCACGCAAGGTGTCGAGCGCTTCAATCACCGTGACATCGCGTAAATTGACGGTCTACTCAAGAAATTAACGGCAAGAAGTTTGATTTTTCAGATCAAGAACACATTCTTTTAGCTGCAGGGGGTATGGCTTGATGTCTGCAATGACAACG
>CAIYNH010000227.1 GCA_903927495.1 uncultured beta proteobacterium | reverse complement strand
CTGGCAGCGCAGCAACCGATATTCTTGATTGGTGTTGAATTCAGCAAAGAAACACGCAATGTGGTGGCCTTTGAGGTAGAGCAGGCCCTGCCGCCATAAAGGGGCAGCAGTTGCTGGCTTCAACGGGTAAGGCATGAGGCGGAACTTGCCAGCATGACCCCATTCCTGTGACTTGGATTTCGGTTTGGGTTGCACGGGCATTTGTGGCGATGTCGTTGATTTGTTTATCCAAGATTTGCCTGACAATCTGGGGTACTCCTTTTTGATAATTACCATGACCGAAAACATCACAGAAACTGCACCATCCACTGCTTTCGCCGCGCCAATGGCGGCGCAGGCGCTCAATCCTGAGCCCGTTGTGCAGAGCAATGTTGACAGCGCTGACCCACAAACCATTGAGGCTGTTTCAGTAAAGGCAAAAAAAGACCGGTTCGAATCTTTGCAGCCTGTGTTGGAAAAGCTGTTTGAACTTTATCCACAACTGTTTGGTGAGCGTTTTTTGCCACTCAAACTCGGGGTTTTTCAGGAACTTCTGGCCGCCCACCCCAATGATTTCAAGCGTGATAGCCTGAAGGCTGCATTAGGTACCCACACCCGCAGCACCCGATATCTGCAAAGCGTGGCGGCTGGTAACTCGCGCCATGACTTGCAGGGCAGGCCGGTTGATGTTGTCACGCCTGAGCATGTCTTGCTGGCCATTGTTGAACTGTTTCGCCGACGCCAGGGTCGTACCCAGGAGGATCTTCGCCCCAAGTTGTGCCGGCAACTGACGGTAGCCTATGAAACTAGCAAGCTCACGCGTCAGGAGTACCTGAGTCGGGTTAATAGCACCGATGAGGTGGTCAACGCGGTGCTGGAACAAGCGCTGGATATAGTGGATCAGCAGCGCGCCAGACAGGATGCACTGGTACGCGCTTTTGATGCCAGCGGCAAAACGCCACCGGAGTTTGCTGACATGTTGGGCCTTGATGTTCGTGACCTGAAGGCAGCGCTTGCGCGTAGGGTGGTTGGTGCCAGCTGAAATCTCAGCGGTTTTATCAGACCGAATTTGTTTTCGATTAATCCATATTGAGCTATGCCAACGGTCCGCTTTGCCAGCCTGAATCTGAGTATCACTTCCCGGATGCTGGGGTATTTTCTGGTGGTCGGGATTTTGCCGCTACTGCTTTTCGGTCTGATTACTTTTCAGATTTCCAAGGGCGTTGTGATTGAGCAGGCGCAGGCTGAAACCACGCGGCTTATAGCCGGTTTTTCCTCATACCTCAAGCTCTACCAGGATCAAGTTGACGATGTCACGGCAGGCGTTGCCACTCACCCCGGCATCGCTCAGGTGCTTCGCGACGCAGATCAGAAATTGCACGGCTCATTCGATGCAACAGAAATGCAATTGCGCGTCAATGCAACTCTCAGCAGCCTGGTTCGAGTCGATGGGTTGGTTTCCATCGACGTTTTCTCCAAAGCCGGCAGGCATTTTCATGGGGGCGAATCACGGGCCGACGATCAGCTCAATCCATCGGCCGCGGCGGCACTGCTGCGCGACGTGCAGGCGGTCGAACCCCTAATTTTGTGGCGCGGTATTGACACCAATCTCAACCCTCAATCCATGCAAAAACAGGTCATCAGTGTGGCCCGGGCGATTATTTATCTGGACCCCGCGACGGGTCAGACCGAGGTTGTAGGGGTCTTGCTGGTTAGTCTCAATGATGAGGTCATGCGCAACTTTATGGCCGGCGTGACATTGCCTGCGGGGATGCAATTGATGCAGATCGAGCGGCATGGGCGCATTGCTTTGCATAGCGACCTGCAAAGCTTCGGCCAGACCTTGGCGCCGGCGTTGTTGGCTCAGGTACGGGCGTCACCGGCATCCCAAACTTCATTGGATGAGCCAGACGTGTTGTTCAATGTCACCGCGCCAGATCGACAGCAGCAGCAATTGGTGGCCATTACACCGCGCCATTTACTGACACAAAAAGTGAGCCAAATTGCTTCGCTCATGGTCGCCTCGGCGGCTGTTGGTCTGATGTTGATCCTGCTTATGACGTGGCGTTTTTCAAAAACCGTCGTGGCTCCAATCCGTGCCGTATCTGAAGGTTTTCGGCAACTTCAGGCAGACCCCAATGCCAGCCATGAACCTTTGTTGAGCGTGAACACATCCGATGAGATCGGGCAATTGGTCAAGGGCTATAACGACTATTTGGGAGCGGTGCGGTCTGAGCGCGAGGGTGCCTGGAAGTTGCTGCAATCAGAAGCCGCCCGTCAGCAGACTGAGGCATTGGTCACCGCGGCACTGGATGCCATTGACGAAGCATTTGTCTTGTTTGATGCCGAAGACCGTTTGCTCTTTTGCAATCAAAGATACCGCAGCCTGTATTCGGTCTCAAGTGATTTGCTGGTGCCGGGGGTTTCTTTTGAGGAGCTTATTCGCCGGGGTGCAGAGCGTGGGCAATATCCGGCAGCGCACGGTCGGGTTGATGCTTGGGTGTTGGAGCGTATGACCGAGCACCGAGCCTGCAATTCGGTGATTCAACGCTTGCCAAATGGCCGCGTGCTGCGCGTGGTAGAGAAGAAAATGCCTGGTGGTCAAATGGTGGGTTTTCGGGTGGATATCACCGATTTGATGAATGCCACAGAGGCTGCCGAACAAGCCACTGTGGCCAAGAGTCAGTTTCTGGCCAACATGAGCCACGAAATCCGTACCCCCATGAATGCCGTTTTGGGGATGGTCAAATTGCTCCAGGGCACCGATCTTTCAGAGCGGCAGCTTGATTACGTGCTCAAGACTGAGGGTGCCGCCCGATCGTTGCTGGGGTTAATCAATGACATTCTCGATTTCTCCAAGATCGAGGCGGGCAAGCTGAGTCTGAGCGTCAGCGACTTCGCCGTCGACGGCATGTTGGACGGCGTTGTCTCCATGATCGGCCCCAAGGCACGGGAGATGCACCTGGAACTTGTCGTCCTCCGTGACACCT
>CAIYNH010000226.1 GCA_903927495.1 uncultured beta proteobacterium | reverse complement strand
TTTCCGGGTAGCGTGGCAGGTTCACCATGAAACAGCCACGTCCAGAAGGGCGATGTTCGGGGGGAGGAATTTGCCGAGCGCACAGCTCAGCGGCGAGTTCGGGGCCAACACGCCAAAGTAGCGACCTGTACGATTGACTAAGCCGCTTTTGCGGCCCAAGTGAGGTCAAAACTGCGGTTTTGCAGCCATTGTGATGCTGCATTGTTGAGCGTGAGCGCATTAAGTGAGGTCAGCGCGTAGGAGCCATCATTAGACCAGCTCATGCCGTGATGCTTTTGACGCTTGGCGGTTACCAGGTTATTGCTTCGCTCCACCGGGTTGCTGGAGTTGGGCAAATTGAGTTTGGCACGCATGGCATAACACGGCATCGATTTGCGGTTACGTTCGAGGTATCCGATGAGTCGGGCAATGGTGGTGGGGTCTTTTATGTCTGTGGCAGGAATCGCCTCCGTGTAGGCGCGAGCCTTGTCAGTCAGGCCGAACCACACCAGCTTGAGCAATTGTTGGAGATGGCGGTTACGGATTTCTCTGCCTTTGCAGGCCAGGCTCAAATCCTCCTTGAACTTTTTAACCACATGAAACCAGTCCAGCAGCATTGTGACATTTGGATGCCATGCAAAGAAGGACAGTATTGCGCCTTGCAGGCTGCGCTGACCATCGGTGCAGATCTTGATGTTGAGCAAGAACAACCTGTTATTGAGAAGAAAGCCCAGCACGAATACCAAAACCTCCGCCAAGCTACGCCCCGTCAAGGTGAATCCCTTATCCTTGTGTTCAATGCGTGCCACTGTGTTCTGCACCATCGGGCGCTTGCCTTTTGTTGCCTCATCTTCATCTCCTGAGCCTTGCGTGAGCACGCCTTTTTTGTCTCTGTGCTCTTTTTGCTCCTTGACCCCAACGTCATCGATATGAACGTAGACGCATTGCTGTGCTTGTTCATATGCTTTTTCGGATGAGGCTGCTTTTTGCACTTGCTCTATGTCTTGGGCTGTGAATCCCCTTCGACTCATGTCTGCAACAACCCCAGTCAGCGCTTTATGTATTGTTGGTTTTTTATGATGGACCGGCCTGACCAACTCGATGGGAACGGTACAGTGCGCCTCTGGTACACCCTGTGTGTCAAAGCCGTGCTCCTTTAAGATGCTTTGGGTTTTTTTATCCATGAAATCAAGCACTTTCAAGCCCTCGGCCTGTGCTCCATCGCGTAATGTGTTCAACGGCGTGCCACCAACTTCCTGGTAGCGAGTGCGATTAAATACGCGGGTGATTTGCCGGTAACTACGTTGCGCTGCTCCCACAATCAGTCCGAGTTCCTTGAACCCGCTGGTCTGATACCATTGTCGCCCAATGCGCACGGGAAACATATTGAAGCCTTTGAAGTGGGTCTTTTGATCTTCGCCTATTACGTCGTTGGTCGTGCAAGTGAACCGCCCGATCTCTCCGTCAACTTGGTAAAGACTTGTGTGTTTTTGAATGCTGCCCGACCCGAGTAGCCTCAATTTTTCATTGGCTTTTTTTTGAGGCATCTTCAAGGTATTCGGATATGGTCGTTCGCAATGCCGGATAGGTTGTACGCAGCATTACGTTTTCCAAACGACTAATGTCGAATTCCGCTGCGTGGGCAAGGACCATGCTAAATGAGCCATCATCCATTCTTTCGGGATCGTTGCCTGTTGTAACAGGGTCTTGCGTTTCAACCATCTCGACAGTTATTTTGAGTTTTATGTTACCCATGGCTGCTTCCTTTTTCGCGTGGTTTAGTCTACACATCATCTGTCTTATACGGCATATTTCCGACCTGCGGCTTTCGAGATGGGTATTGCGGCGGACCGTGACCGGTCATTCTGGTTCCTGATTAGCGCTGATCTTCAGCTTGCCGCCGCCAAGCTTCGGTACGCTGG
>CAIYNH010000225.1 GCA_903927495.1 uncultured beta proteobacterium | reverse complement strand
CCGATCGCGCTGATCACCCAGAGCGGAAATGTTGGCGTCATTGCTCTGGCACATCGTCAAGGTTTGGGTCTGCACACCGTTGTGTCGGTCGGCAACTCCGCTGTTGTTGACTCGGCCGACGTCGTGGCTGAGTTGGCCGCAACCTCAGGTGCATCAGAAAAAACAGTTCGTTTGCTGTCCGGGTTTGAGGGTTTCTTAACACGTGTGGAAGAAGCCTACGAACAAAGTGATCGCGATTTGGATTTAAAGACGCGCAGTCTTCAGTTGAGCTCTGTCGAGTTGTCGCATACCAATGACCGGTTGCGTCACGAGCTTGAGAGCCGAACCCGAGCGATCGATTCATTGCGTCAAACAGCGGTCAGTCTGATGCAGTCAATCGACTCCGAGTTGCCGCCTTTGCAAGATGACAACTTGGAGTCACTGTCGGATCTGATGTCGGATTTGGCTCAGCAGCGCGAGGAGAGTGAGCGCGACTTACAGGCTGCGCTATCTGATTTGGCCAAACAAAAGTTCGCGCTCGATCAGCACGCCATTGTTAGCATTACCGATTTGGCTGGATTCATCACTTACGCCAACGATAAGTTTTGTGAAATCAGTGGATATCCACGAGAGTATTTGATGGGAAAGAATCATGCCATTTTGAACTCGGGCGTGCAGTCAAGGGATTTTTTTAAGAATCTTTGGCAAACAATTCTGCTCGGCAAGGTCTGGCATGGGGAGATTTGCAATAGTTCACGCTCCGGAAATTTGTATTGGGTGCAAGCCACCATTGTGCCTTTGCTGGATGACCACGGGGCCCCTTCGCAGTTCATTGCCATTCGTACCGATATCACCGAACGAAAGCGAATGGAAACTGCTATTGCAGCCACTGGCGCTCAGGTGCGACGCATTACCAATGCCGTGCCTGGGGTGGTTTATCAGTGTGAGGTGGGGCAGGGTCAGATTAGATACACATTTTTGAGTGACCGTGTGGCAGAGATTCGAGGCTTGCAGCGTGAGGTTCTCATGGCTGATGGCAGTTTGGCGTTCCAGCAAATTATTCCTGAAGATCGTGACCGTTGTTTTCAGGCCGTTCTGGCTGCAGCGGCTAAGCATGAGGCATGGCAAAGTGACTACAGGATCGTACTGCCCAACGGTAATCAGCGCTGGATTCGCTCGGAGATCAACCCTGAGCCAGAACCTGCAGCGGATGGGTCGACAGTTTTTACTGGCATCTGGCAGGATGTTACTTTGCTCAAGGAAGCCGGAGCACGTTTGCGCGAGGTTACCGAGAGTATTCCTGTGGTAGTTTTTCAGTACCGATTGTGGGCTGATGGTCGGCAAAACTTTCCGTTTTGCAGTTCGGTGTCACAGCAAATTTGTGGCTTGGCCTCTGAGGACGTGATGGCCGATTCAGTGGCATTCTTCTCCCAGATATATCCAGATGATCAGGATCAATTTATAGCGGCTTTTGTTGAGTCAGCAAAAAATGGTGCTCGCATTTCGCTAGATTTCCGGATGCACCACACCGAAAAGAATCAATTGATTTGGGTGCACGGGGAGTCCATGCCAAAGCGTGCCGAAGATGGTGGAGTCTTATGGAATGGCTACCTTGCCGACATATCCCAGGCAAAACGTGCGTCTGAAGAATTGCAGCGGGCGAAAGAGGCGGCTGAGGTTGCGAATCGAGCCAAGTCTGATTTTTTAGCCAATATGAGTCATGAAATTCGCACACCGATGAACGGGGTCATCGGCATGACTGAGCTGGCACTTGACACCGACTTGACGCAAGAACAGCGTGAGTATCTGGAAATCGTCAAATCTTCATCGGATTCATTGCTCAAAGTCATCAACGATATTCTCGATTTTTCTAAGATTGAAGCGGGTAAGCTACTGATTGAAAAAATTCCGTTCAATCTTGGCCGAATGGTGAGTGAGACATTGAAGTCTTTGGTCGTTCGGGCGCATGCCAAGTCTATTGAACTGGTGTGTGATATCGATGCCGAGGTGCCCATGTGGGTGATTGGTGATCCTGGTCGCTTACGCCAAATTTTGATGAACCTGATTGGCAATGCCATTAAATTTACTGAAATAGGCGAGGTGATCCTGCAGATTCGCGTTGAGTCGAACGTCAATCAGATGTCACGTCTGCATTTTTCTGTGCAAGATTCAGGCATCGGTATTCCAGCTTCCAAATTGAATACTATCTTTGAGGCATTTTCTCAGGAAGACAGTAGCATTACACGTCGTTATGGGGGGACTGGTTTGGGGTTATCGATTTCGGCACGTCTGGTTGAAGCCCTCGGTGGTCAAATGTCGGTACAGAGTGAATTTGGGCGTGGAAGCCAGTTCGATTTCACTTTGATCATGGAGATTGACTCCCAGGAGCCACTGCGAGGTGATGATTTGATCAAATTGGCGGGTACGCGTGTGCTGGCTGTTGACGACAATGAAGTTAATCGCGTTGTATTGATGCGCATGCTTAAGAGTTTTGAGATGCGTGCAACGCAAGCATCCTCGGCGCAGGAAGCTCTGACGCTAATGCATGTTGCATTGTCCCAGGGTGAAAAATTTGATTTGATTCTGCTTGACGCACACATGCCTGATATGGATGGTTTTACCGCCGCAAAACGGCTGCTGGAACTGCCTGGATGCCAGGATTTACCACTCGTCATGCTGTCATCGGCTGGCTTGAAAGGGGATGCCCAACGTTCCAAGGATGTGGGCTTTATGGCCTATTTGTCAAAACCTTTTACGCGTGACGAGTTGACGCAGGTCCTTGAACGCGTCATGAACGTTTCGTCTGTGGAGCAGTCCAAGCTGGTAACCCGTCATGCGCTACAGGACGAGCAGGAGGCGCTTGATATTTTGTTGGTCGAGGATCACTTGATCAATCAGCAACTAGCCACGGCACTCCTGGAGCGCTGGGGGCATCGTGTCACTATTGCAGCTGATGGTCAAATGGCTTTGGATAAACTGGCACAGCATGCTTTTGATCTGGTATTTATGGACATGATGATGCCGGT
>CAIYNH010000224.1 GCA_903927495.1 uncultured beta proteobacterium | reverse complement strand
GGCCATGTCAGAGCGGCTTCTTGTAAATTGAAGGTGCCACCATCTGCACCGATTGGTTGATGTCGTTCAGGCTCTCGGAATGCCCGATGCAGAAATAGCCGCCCGGCTTGATAGTCGAGATCACCCTGGCCACAACCTGGCGCTTCGTTTCATTGTTGAAATAGATCATCACGTTGCGTAAAAAGACCATGTCAAACTGACCCAACTCGGGCAGCACGGTGTTCAGGTTGACCTGGCGAAAACTCACCTTGCTGCGCAGGCTGCGATCCACCAGGAGCTGACCCTCATATTGGCCAGCACCTTTGCGGCAAAAACGACGCAAATAGTCTGGCGGAATGTGGCGTCCCCGCTCCATCGAATACAAGGCACGACGGGCGCCTTCAAGCACCCGGGTACTGATGTCAGTTCCCAAAATTTCCCAAGGTGTGCTTTGCATGCAATCTGCCAGCACCATGGCCATGCTGTAAGCTTCTTCACCGCTGGAGCTGGCCGCACTCCAGATCCGATACGGTTGCGGCCGACTACGCGCCGCCAGCACTTGGGTACGCATGAACTCAAAGTGTTTGATTTCACGAAAAAAATAGGTTTCGTTGGTGGTCAGCAAATCCACCGCCATCTGTACCTCATCCGGGTGATCGCCGCTTGAGAGTAATTTGAAATAGGCATCAAAGCTATTGAGTTGATGAATAGTCAAACGCTTGGATAGGCGCCCCGTCACCAGCGCCTTTTTTGCATCCGCCATGGAGATGCCGGCAGCATCAAAAATAAAGCGCTGGAACTTCCCGAATTCAGCGTCGGTAATCTCATTCATGAAACATTTTCCATATCGTTAATTTTGTCACCACGCTCCTACCTGTGCAGCTCGAAGGGCCGTTCGCCCTGGGGTTGGTGATTGTGGACTCCACGTCATTGTTCTGGAGCGGCCAGAACCCGAACTGGACTATCAGAAAATCAGGTTTAGAAGTCACGGAATGTTACCTAAGGCTTACTGCACTAGCGTATTCTGCTATAAATATAATACTCATTTGCAAATTAACAAAAGACATTTCACAGCCTGAAGAAAGCCATGGTGTGCTGCAGCTGCTCAGCTTGACCACTCATTTCTTCAGCGGTAGCGGCCAATTCTTCAGAGCTTGAGGCATTTTGCTGGGTGGTTTGGTTCAACTGACCCACCGCCGAGTTGATCTGACCCACACCGCTGGACTGTTCGCTCGATGCCGCCGTAATCTCTTGCACCAGATCAGAGGTTTTGCGAATATTGGGCACGATCTCGGCCAGCAATCTACCGGCTTTTTCGGCCAGTGCCACGCTGTTGCCAGCTACTTCACCTATCTCTTGTGCCGCCACCTGGCTGCGCTCCGCGAGCTTGCGTACTTCGGCGGCCACCACGGCAAAACCTTTGCCATGCTCACCTGCCCGGGCAGCTTCAATCGCGGCATTCAGGGCAAGTAGATTGGTTTGCGCTGCGATGTCATCAATGATGCCAATCTTTTTGGCAATTTGCTTCATGGCCTCTACCGTGGCATTAACCGCCTCACCACCGTCGACCGCGTCTTTGGCGGCCTTGCTGGCCATACCATCGGTGATCTTGGCGTTTTCGGTGTTTTGTGCAATGCTCGAAGTCATCTGTTCAATGCTGGCGCTGGTTTCTTCGACTCCAGCCGCTTGTTCGCTGGCTGCCTGACTCAAGCTTTGTGCAGTCGCGCTGACTTCTTCAGAGGCACTGGCGAGGGCTTGCGCACCACCATTGACATCGGTGACCACCTGACTGAGTTTGGCGATCATGGTACTCATAGCCTGCAGCACCTGGCCGGTCTCATCTTTGGAGGGTTGATCAATTTTCACCGTCAGATCACCTTCGGACAGTCGGTTGGTGACCTGCACGGCCTGATGCAGCGGCCCGGTAATGGCTTGCGTGATAAAGGCCGCAAAAGCGATCGACACAAGCAGTGCGACCACCGCCATCAGCAGCATATTGCGCTGGGCGCTGGCAATGTGCGCAACACCTGCTTTGACACTGGTGTCAGCCACCGTGTTGTTAAGTTCCACCACTTTATTAAGACTGGCTTCAGCCTTGTTGAAGAGTGGGCGTGATTCTAGAAATTGTTTGTAAAAAGTCACAAACAAGGT
>CAIYNH010000223.1 GCA_903927495.1 uncultured beta proteobacterium | reverse complement strand
TTGATGCACCCATACCGGCAGCTATTGATGCAACTTCTTATTCAAGCCCAAGCAGAGGCATCGGTTCGACCCGACATCAACGTGCAAGCAGCAGTTGTGCTCTTCATTGGTTCAGTGCAAGGGTTGGTAATCCAGTCCTTGATAGCCGGTGATGTGAACGGCATCACCAAGCAAGCTCCTGCCGTTTTTGATTTATATTTGTGCGCCTTGTGCGCGCCCTCCTCGTCACAATTAATTGGACACCCATGAACTTGCACTCTTTATCAATGCGCCATCTGAGCATTGGAACCGTTGTTGTTTTGTTAGTTGGAGCACTGGCCTACGTGTCACTGCGCACCGGACCACTGGCTCCAGTGCGTGTCACGATCGTGCAGGTTAAAGAGGGCATTTTGAGTCCCTCACTTTTTGGTGTTGGCACAGTAGAAGCTCGTCGCAGTTGGATGGTTGGACCCACGATCGCTGGTCGAGTTATAAAAGTAGGTGTAGATGTCGGTGATTTTGTCAAAGCGGGGCAACTGCTCGCGGAAATGGATCCAGTGGATTTGGATCAGCGTTTGAGCGCACTCGATGCATCTCTGGCCCGGGCGGGAAGCGCGCAGGCAGCAGCTCAGGCTCAAATCACAGACGCGATGGCGCGACGCACGCTGGCCAGAGCCAACACGCAGCGCAACGTAGACTTGGCGAAACAGAATTTCATCAGCCCTGGCGCACTAGAGGCTCGGGTTCAGGAGCAAGCATCAGCAGAAGCTGCATTAGTAGCCACGCAAGCAAACTTGCAGGGTACAGCACAAGATCTGCTGCGACTCAAAGCCGAGCGCGCCGGCCTAGTACAGCAACGCGGCACCGTGCGGCTGTTGGCACCAGCGAATGGTGTTATCACCAGCCGTGACGCAGAAGCCGGCAGCACCGTGCTGGCTGGACAACCGGTGTTACGCCTGATCGATCCTGACAGTCTTTGGGTCAAGCTACGTGTAGACCAGGGTCGTTCCGCGGGATTGGTTTCTGGCCTAAAAGCTGAAATTTCGATGCGCTCACGCCCTCGAATGCCATTACAGGGAAGAGTTGCACGGATCGAGTTATTGGCAGACAGCGTAACCGAGGAGCGCATTGCACAAGTCACTTTTGAGAATTTGCCAAGTGGACTGGCTATAGGCGAAATGGCCGAAGTAACGCTGCAACTGCCGTCCTTGCAGCCAGCGCTGCTCATACCCAATGCCAGCATTCAACATCAGGGAAACACCACCGGTGTCTGGCGACTCGAGAAAGAATATCCGGTATTTGCACCAGTGCAACTGGGTACCAATGATTTGCAAGGTCAAGTGCAAGTGCTGCAAGGACTTCATAAAGACGATCAAATCGTGGTTTACAGTCAAAAGGCGTTGACATCCAACTCCCGGATTCAGGTAGTAGACACACTGGTCAAACCTGTGGGTGCGCCATGATCAGCTTGGCGGGGCGTGACATATTGCACAGTTGGGGAAAATTTGCGTTAACCGGTTTGGGGTTGGGTCTGTTGATTGGCGTGACCCTGTCCATGGCGGGCATTTATCGCGGCATGGTCGATGATGCTCAGGCTCTGTTGAGCAACAGCGGCGCAGACCTATGGGTGGTACAAAAAGATACGCAAGGCCCCTACGCTGAATCATCCAGTCTGAAAGATGACGTGGTACGCAGCGTGCGCGGCATGCCTGGCGTGGCGCAGGCAGCCAATGTCACTTACCTGACCATGCAAGTGCAACACACTCAGCAGGATGTTCGGGTCATGGTGGTTGGTATCGAACCTGGCCAGCCGGGAGAACCAGGCTATTTGGTTGCCGGGCGCCAAATCACGCGCGGTCAC
>CAIYNH010000222.1 GCA_903927495.1 uncultured beta proteobacterium | reverse complement strand
GGGCTGGATTGAGGCCGCTGACACCATCATCAGTTCCATGGAAAAATCAATCCAGAGTAAAAACGTCACCTATGACTTCGCACGCTTGATGGATGGGGCGACCCAAGTGAGTTGTTCAGGCTTCGGGGCCGTGATGATTGAAAATATGTAATTTAATTGCTAAATCATCCCTATGCTGCTTCAAGGACCGGCTAGGGCGGATAATCAAAAAACCTAGTGCGTTGAATCCACTAGGTTTTTTGTTTTTCGCCGATCTTGATCGGTCTTTCTGGGCAGGTCCATCGCGTCTTCGAAATCGCGCTGGCGATGCGTTTGGCAAATTCCACTGAATGCTCGTCCAGTCATCTGGCTTTTGAGACGCATGTGGGCGAATTTAAATTGCAGGTGGTTTTCCTTTGAATATTGAATTTCCAGAGTCGCTGCCAGTATCCGCCCGTCGCCTTGAAATCATGGCTGCCATGCAGGCGCATCAGGTGATCATTGTGTGTGGCGAAACCGGCTCTGGTAAAACCACGCAATTGCCCAAAATTGCACTGGCGCTGGGCCGTGGCAAGTTGAACTATCCAAACACCAACCCGGACGGCTCGCGCGCCCCCGCAGGCAAGCTGATTGGCCACACCCAGCCACGCCGCATCGCCGCCAGTAGCGTGGCCAAACGGATTGCCGAGGAGCTGAAAACCACTTTGGGCGACGTGGTCGGTTTCAAGGTTCGGTTTCAAGACCGATTGAGTCGTGATTCATCAGTCAAGCTGATGACCGATGGCATTTTGCTGGCTGAAACCCAAACCGATCCGTTGCTCAAGACCTACGACACGTTGATCATTGACGAGGCGCATGAGCGTTCACTCAACATTGATTTTCTGCTGGGTTACTTGCGCCAGATATTGCCACGCCGCCCGGATCTTAAAGTGGTGGTGACTTCGGCCACGATTGATGCGCAGCGCTTTGCCGACCACTTTGCATCCAGAAACGGGCCGGCTCCCATCATCATGGTCTCGGGCCGCATGTTTCCCGTTGAGCAGCGCTGGCGGCCATTTGAGGAAGCGCGCGACTACGACCTCAACAACGCCATTGCAGATGCGGTCGATGAACTCTGGCGTGATGTTCACAACAGCGGTGATATTCTGGTTTTTCTGCCTGGTGAGCGTGAAATTCGCGAGGCCGCAGATCATTTGCGTGGGCACCTGAGCCACCAACCGTTGTTTCGCAATGCCGAAGTGCTGCCCTTGTTTGCGCGCCTGAGCCAGCCTGAGCAAGATCGGATTTTTGACAACCACAGTGGTCGGCGCATTGTGCTAGCCACCAATGTGGCCGAAACCTCGCTGACGGTTCCGGGTATCAAATATGTCATTGATACAGGCACAGCGCGCATGAAGCGCTACAGTTTTAGAAGCAAAGTAGAGCAGCTTCTGGTCGAACCTATCAGCCAATGTTCGGCCAATCAGCGTGCCGGACGCTGTGGACGGGTGGCCAACGGCATCTGCATCCGGCTCTACGACGAGAAGGATTTTAATAACCGCCCGCGCTTTACCGAGCCTGAAATTTTGCGCAGTTCCTTGGCCGGGGTGATTTTGCGCATGAAATCGCTGCACCTGGGCGTGGTGGAGGACTTCCCATTTATCGAAAAACCCTCCGCCCGCGCCATTGCCGACGGCTACCTGTTGTTGAACGAATTGGGGGCCGTGGATGATGTCAATGAGCTGACCGCGATGGGTCTGGAACTCTCCAAGTTGCCGCTGGATCCGAGAGTGGGTCGGATGATACTGGAGGCGCGTGGTCGGCAGGCACTGGATGAAGTGCTGGTCATCGCCAGTGCCTTGAGTGTGCAGGACGTGCGTGACCGCCCGCTGGAGGCGCAGCAGCAGGCGGATCAGGCGCATGCCAAGTTTGACGATGAGAAGAGTGAATTCTCAGGATATTTGAAGCTCTGGAAATGGCTGGAAAACAGTCGCGGCGATCAACCGGCTCCGACCGAAGTGGTGCCACGGGAAAAAGCGGGCAGGGCTCGTCCTGATCTGCTTCCTGTGTCTCGGCACAAGCTCAGCAACCGCCAGTATGAGCAGCTGTTACGCCAAAACTTTGTCAGCATGCGGCGTGTGCGTGAGTGGCGTGACATCCATTCACAACTGCACACGGTGGTAGCCGAGCACAAGTGGCGGCTCAACACCGTGCCTGCCAGTTACGAGCAACTGCACTTGTCGATGCTGTCGGGCTTGCTGGGCAATATCGGTTGCAAGTTGGAGACCGATGGTGCCTCCGGTGAATACCTGGGCGCACGCGCCATCAAGTTTTATCCACATCCGGGTGCACATCTGGTGAAGAAGCCAGGCCGGTGGATCGTGGCGGCCGAACTGGTTGAAACCACGCGTCTGTTTGGTCGTGGCATTGCGGCCATCGAACCGCAATGGCTGGAGCAGGTGGCGGCGCATCTGCTAAAAAAACAACTGCTGGATCCGCATTGGGAAAAGAAGGCGGCAGAAGTGAATGCGCTGGAGCGCGCCACCCTTTATGGTATCGTGGTTTACAGCGGGCGGCGGGTCAACTACGGCAGGGTAGATTTGTCGGGTGCTCGTGAAATCTTCATCCGCGAGGCCTTGGTGGGCGGCCAATGGGAAACCAGGCTGCCATTTTTGGCGGCCAATCAAAAACTGATCCGGCAGGTGGAAGACCTGGAGCATAAGGCGCGCCGGCAAGATGTGCTGGTGGATGACGAACTGATCTACGCTTTTTATGACCAGCAGTTGCCCGCCGATGTGTGCAGCGGATTCGGTTTTGAGAACTGGTACCGAGAGGCGGCTCGCATCAACCCCAAGCTGTTGCTGCTTACCCGCGAAGAACTGATGCGCCACGAAGCGGCCGGCATCACAACCCAGGCTTTTCCGAAAACCATTCGCTTGGGTGGGGTGGATTGTGCGGCTACTTACCTGCATGAGCCAGGTGATGCCAAGGACGGTCTGAGCGTGACCGTGCCGATTTTTGTCCTGAATCAGGTCAACGAAGAACGGTGCGAGTGGTTGGTACCCGGCATGCTCAAGGAAAAAATTCAGGCTTTGATCAAGACCCTGCACCAGCGGCCCCGCTCGAGGCTGGTGCCG
>CAIYNH010000221.1 GCA_903927495.1 uncultured beta proteobacterium | reverse complement strand
TCGGGCAGGCCCACCACCGCAACCGACTGGCAGGCCGGGTGTTCCAGCAGAATGTCTTCGACCTCTCGGGCGGAAATGTTTTGCCCGCCACGGATGATCATGTCTTTGATGCGCCCCACAATGCGCACCTCGCCTTGTGTGCCCACCGTGGCCAAGTCACCTGAGTGGTACCAGCCCTGTGCGTCCAGCGCGTTGGCGGTCAAACCGGGTTCGCCCAGATAGCCGATAAAGGCATGCGGCCCGCGCGACCATTGTTCGCCCTGCTGACCACATGCCAAGGGCTTGCCTTCTTCATCGACTGAGCAAACTTCAATGCCCGGCAGGGCACGGCCGTCAAACTGCCAAGCCGCTTCAATCGGGTCAATGGGCCAGGTCACGGTGTGTGGTGGGCTTTCGGTTGAGCCGTAAATGCTCATCACACGTACCCCAAGTTGCTGGGCACGGCGCACCAGAACTTCAGGAATCGGCGCACCCCCGCATAAAAAGTAGCGCAGCTCGGGCAGGCGCTTGCCACTGCGCTCCATGCTGTCGATCACGTCGCTTAGAAACGGCGTGGCACCCATGGTCCAACTGGCGCGGCTGGAAATCATCTGCTCAACTGCCGCATCGCCTTTGAAAACGTCAAGCAGTGAGACCGTTGCGCCGGTCATCAGCGTCATCAAAATGCCGTGCATGAAGCCGCTGGTGTGGGTGACCGGCGAGGCCATAAAGCACACCTCATGGTTGTCAAACCGTAACGTGCTGGCTAAGGCCTGCTCGCCATAAATGGCGGTGTTATGGGTGTGCACGACACCTTTGGGCTTGGACTCCGAGCCCGAGGTAAATAGCAGCAGGGCAGGGTGGTCAGCGCCCGCATAGTGCGCCTGCGCCAAAGCTGGACCGCTCACGGCTTCGTCGAAGGTGTTGCCAATGGCCTCATTACCAGCCCCGATCACCACGATGGTCGGTGCCACGGCCAAATCGGATGAGATGCGCAGCAGGTGCTCGGTGTAGTCCACGCTGCGAAACCGGCCCGGCACAATCACTGCCTTGGAGCCGCTCTTGTTCATGATAAAAGCCAGGTCTTTCCAGCCATAGGTGGGCGGCAGCGGGTTGATGACCGCGCCCAGCTTAAAAGTTGCAAAAGTCACCACGGCGGTCTGCCACCAGTTGGGCAGGTGCATGGTGACCACATCGCCCACGCCCACGCCACGGGCACCTAAAAAGTCTGCCAGACGTGAGGCTTTGTCGTCAAGTTCGCGGTAACTGATGCGCTGGCCAGAAGCATCCGTCACGGCGACTTTCTCTGGATGTGCTGCCACACTGGCGGCAATCAGCTGCCCTAACGACTGGTCTTGCCAATACCCGGCCTGGTAATAACGCTGGCGGGCTGCAGGGCTAGGTTTCAGATCAATCATGATCGGTTTATCTTTCAGAAGCCGGTCGCCCCGGAATCAAGCTTTGAACCGAGTCCAGCAGCCCGCCATCTGCGAGCAGGTTCTGCCCGGTGATGTAGCCTGCCTCGGGGCCGATCAGGAAAGCCACCAGACCAGCGATATCGGCCTCAGCGTTGCCAATGCGGTGCAGGGGAACCAGTGCTTCGCGGGCAGCTTTGGTGGGTGCATCGGCATATACCTTGGCAGTCAATGTGGTGTGAATCAATCCCGGTGAAACCGCATTAACGCGAATGCCGCAAGTAGCCCACTCCTGCGCCAGGGTGCGCACCAGCATCAAAACTGCTGCTTTGCTGGGGCTGTAAGCACCCATGCCCGGGTAAGGCTGCACGCCCGACATTGAGGCGACTGAAACAAAGCTACCCCGGCTTTCACGCAATGCAGGGAAAGATGCTTTGGCCAGCAGCCAGGGCGCGCGGGCATTCACTGCCATCAGGTAGTCCCAGTCTTGCAGCGATAAATTGACCAGCGAGGAAGGTCGCGACACGCCAGCATTGGAGACCACGGCATCTAGTCCACCGAGTCCGGACAGGGTTTGTGCCACCAGCCTTTCTGGCGTGGCTGGGTCGGCCAGATCGCCAGTCAAGGGTAGCACCCGGCCGCCCAATTGGCTGGCTTCGGTGACCAGGGTGGCAAGTTCATCGGCATGGTCCGATGCACAGGCTGCAATCTCTGCGCCCTGGCGTGCCAGTTGCAAGCAAATGGCACGCCCGATACCGCGACTGGCTCCAGTGACTAAAACACGCGTCTTCATGATCACAACGCCCCGCTTAGAGATTGAATGGCGTAAATTTGAATGCCATCGTTGATGGCACCGAGGGCACCTGCTGTTGACGTGGTCCGATTTGTTGCTTCATGATGCCTCTGCTCTTTATATAGTGAAGTCGGATTGTTGGCGCAGGGGTCAATACCTGGCTTGACGATTCGCGCAAAAAACAGCACAATTCGTGCGTCTTCATGAGGATTTATCTTGTCTACAAGGGTTATCCCTAATTACTCGCTTTATGGTGTGCAGGCTCAGCCGGGGTGGCAGAGTTTGTTTGATTTTGAGTGGATTCCGCAGCGGTCTCGCCCATACAACTGGAAAATTAGGCCGCATAAACACGATGCCTTGATCCAGATTTTGTATCTAACCAAAGGCTCAGGAGAGGTCTTGCTTGACCATGCGAAGCTCAGGTTCAAAGCACCCTGCCTGGTCTGGATTCCGGCACAAACCGTGCATGGTTTCAATTTTTCAGATGATGTCGACGGACCCGTGATCACCGCCGCACAACGACCGCTGGAATCACTGGTGGGTGTGACTAGCCCGGAATTGCTGGCCCATTTGCGCAAACCTGCGCTGGTTTGTCTGGATGCTGCCAGCGCTCATGCAGAGACCCTGATGCCGCTGTTTTTAGCTATCGAGCGCGAAGCCCATGTGCAAGCTGTGGGGCAGTTGACAGCGGGCATGGCACTGCTGACCGCGATTTGCATCCAGATGGCAAGGCTGACTCGGGTCAGCGAAGCGACTACTGCCAGTTCTGGTTCCCGCAAGTCGGCACAAATTGAAAAATTTCGCAGCATGGTCGATGAAAATTACAAAAAACATGAGCCGATCACCTACTATGCCGACCAACTCGGTATTACCCCAGGTCAGCTATCGCGCTTGTGCCGCGAGGTGCTCGGTGTGTCAAGTCTTGACATCATCAACGCGCGAGTCATTCACGAAGCACAGCGCGTTTTGGTGTACACCGGCAACAGCATCAAGCAACTGGCCTACGCGCTTGGATTT
>CAIYNH010000220.1 GCA_903927495.1 uncultured beta proteobacterium | reverse complement strand
TTTGACTATGAGTTTCAACTCGCAGGCATGAACCGCAGTCTGATGCCAGATGTAGAAACCGTTTTTTTAACCCCCAGCGACAAATTTCAATTTATCTCCAGCACCTTTGTCCGTGAAATTGCGACTTTGGGCGGCGAAGTCGACAAGTTCGTATCACCCGGGGTAAACCAGCGACTTTTACTAAAAGTACGCGGCACTGCCTGATTAAAAATACTATTTTTTGGAGATCACATGAAAATTCTATTGCCTATTGACGGCTCGTCTGTCGCGCTGGATGCCGTTCGATTTGCGATTCGACTGACACAGGACGGATTGGACACCAGCGTGGTGTTGGCCAATGTGCAAGAACCTGCCAGCCTTTATGAACTGGTCGTGGCGCATGACCCGCAGGTGATTGAGCAGGTCAGCGCCGCTGCTGGCGCACACACCTTGCAAGCTGCAGAAAGTTTGCTCAAAGCCGCCAACATCTCTTATGAATGTGAAGTTGCGTCGGGCGACCCAGCGCACACCCTGGTTGATATTCTGGAAAATTATGGCTGCGACCTAGTGGTTATGGGTGCCAGTGGTATGAGCCCTTTACGCAGCGCGTTGCTGGGCTCGGTTTCCAACGAAGTTCTGCACGCTGCCGGTGTGCCGGTGATGATCGTCAAGGGGGCGGAGGACGGCAGCGCCGAAATCGCCGAATAAATTGGTTTTTAAGGCCGCACAGTCCTGTCCTTGATCATTACCGATGAGTGCATCAACTGTGATGTCTGTGAACCTGAATGCCCCAATGATGCGATTTACATGGGGCCGGACATCTACGAAATTGACCCAAAAAAATGCACCGAATGTGTCGGCCATTTTGATCAACCTCAGTGCGTCGAAGTCTGCCCGGTGAACTGCATCCCAGTCCATCCGGAGTTTGTAGAAGACCGTGAAACACTATGGCAAAAGTACCAGCGCTTGCAGCTTCAAGCGCCGCCGGCTGCAGTTTTACCGCTCAAGTTGATTTGAATCGCAAGTCATGACCCATAAGTTCGTCACCCAACACGTTTGACCAATTCACCCGTAGCACTTGCTGCATAAGCACAAGCTGCTATTATTTTTATAATTAGTGAATAGTTGTGGTTGATGGTTTTCAGCGCAATGACCGCTTCAGAGGGGAGCGATTGCAGCTTTCTTGGTGGTTTTTTTGAGAACAACTTTTTTCTGTGTTCCAGGAACTTGGGCGACAAAATCTTCAGGTTTCTTGGCTTTTTTCTTTAGTTTTTTCGGCGTGATTTTGGTCAATGGTGGCGGGCTCGCCGAAACCCTGGCGACAGCCTCCGGTGTGATCGGTTTATGGGCAGCCAGATTTTGCTTTTCTTGCATCAGACGCTCTTTTTCCATGCTTTGAGCCAGTTTCTCATCGGTTCGAATGGCCATGTCCGTCTGTTTTTTTTGGGCCGGGTCACGTCCATCATCAACCTGGACTGTGCTGGCACCGGGGCACGGTTTTTGACTGTATGTATCCCCACATTTATAAACGTTTTCGGCATTCAAGCCCGTCGTTAAAGCGTTGATAGCTATAAATAACGTAGCTTTTAGTAACTGCTTGAGTATCATGGTTCTCCTGCTCGCGATTCTGAATGAGGTGCAATTGCAGACGGGTTGGCGCTATTGTCAGTTGGTATTTTCGCGGGTGGCCTGGGAATTTTCGGACGCAGTGGTTTGCTGGTATGAACCAGTCGGGTTGCCTGCTCAATGTCGTCAGTCAGAAAATAGGGCAGGGCTTTGAGGGCACGATCAATCGTTTGGTCGATTGCGATCCGGTGCTCAAGTGAGGGTTTTTTGAGCACCCAATGGATAACTTCGTCCTTGTTGCCGGGGTGTCCGATCCCTAGCCGCAAGCGCCAGTACTGGTCAGTTCCCAATTGGGCATGGATGTCGCGCAAACCGTTGTGACCGGCATGGCTACCGCCTAACTTCAGCTTGGCCTCACCTGGAATAATGTCGAGTTCGTCATGTGCGACCAAGATTTCTTGCGGAGTAATCTTGAAAAAATTTGCCAGACTCGACACAGATTTACCACTGAGATTCATAAAGGTCTGCGGCTGCAGCAACCAGGCTGTTTGACCATTGACCGAGGTACGCGCGACCAATCCGTGGTAGCCTTTTTCAAATACCAGGTTAGTCTTGAGTTCGCGTGCCAAGGCATCAATCCACCAAAAGCCAGCGTTATGGCGGGTGTCTTCGTATTCGGCGCCTGGATTGCCCAGGCCAACAAACAGTTTGATCATGTGTGAGTATAAAAACAAAACAACCCGCACGAGGCGGGTTGTT
>CAIYNH010000219.1 GCA_903927495.1 uncultured beta proteobacterium | reverse complement strand
TTGAAAAAATGCTGACTGGTGCCGGCTACCGGGCGGTGACATCGACGATGGTTTCAATTGAAGTCTGTGCGCTTCACGCAGCGCATCACTATGACCTGATTCTGCTTGATATCAAAATGCCCGGGATGGATGGATTCCAGGTGATGCAAGGCTTGAAAGATGTCGAGCCGGACGGCTACCTCCCGGTACTGGTGATTACAGCTCAACATGAGCACAAGATGCGGGCTTTGCGTGCTGGAGCGAAAGATTTCATCAGCAAACCCTTTGACATGGCCGAGGTGCTGGCGCGGGTTCACAACATGCTGGAGGTGCGCCTGCTGTACAAAAAACTGCACGACCAAAATACACTGCTAGAGCAACGGGTTCGTGAGCGCACAGCCGATCTTCAAACGGGCTACGTGGAAACCATTTTTACCATGACGCGCGCCGCCGAGCACAAGGACGAAGACACCGGTGCGCATGTCCAGCGCATCAGCTACTACAGCAAAGCACTGGCCAAGATGCTCGGTCAGGATGAGGCATTTGTTGACAACATTTTTTACGCCAGCCCGATGCATGACATTGGCAAGATCGGGATTCCTGACCAGGTCCTGCTGAAACCCGGTGGTTTTACGGAGAGCGAGTGGTCGGTGATGAAAACGCACGCCGTGATGGGTGCCGAAATTCTTAAAAATGGCCAGTCACCGTACCTCAAGATGGGTGCCGAGATAGCGCTCAATCACCATGAACGCTGGGATGGCGGTGGTTACCCAAATGGCAAGTGTGGCGATGCTGTACCACTTTCGGCACGCATCGTGAACATTTGCGACATTTACGATGCCTTGCGCAGCAAACGTCCCTACAAGCCCGCTTTTGATCACGCTACGGCGGTCAACATCATCACTGAGGGAGATGGGCGCACTCGGCCGGAGCATTTTGACCCCAGCATTTTGGCTGTTCTGAAACAAAACCATGGGGTTTTTGAAACCATCTTTTCAACTTCGGCGCAGTAGTCTGCGATGAAAGTCGAAGCTGGCTTGGTGGCCTGAATTGGGGATTTGCCCATTGATGATTTGCTTGACCTGGCGAAGAACCAGTTTATGGCTTAGCAACCGGCCAACCACGCCTGTTCCATTCGCTCATTCCGCCTAGAACATAGCGCACGTTGGTATACCCTTTGTCACGTAGGAATTTGAACGTTGCACTTGATCGGTTCTGGGTATTGCAGATGAGCAAAACCGGACGATTCGGATCTTTCGGGATTTCACTCATCCTGAAGCCAATCTGGCGCATCGACAGCAGTAGTGCGCCCTTGGCAATTCCGGTGGCATGCTCCTGCGGTTCGCGAACGTCAATCAGCGTCACCTTGCCGGCTTCCAATTCTTTTCGCGCGAATTCCAGCGAGACAGACTCATCTTCCGTCTGAGAAAAAACACCATATGAAAATGTCGTGACCAAAGCAGCAATGACAAATCGACGTGAAAATGATCGATTCATCATTGGAGTGCCATGGTGTCCCACGCCTTCAATGCTTCTGCTGTGTACATCAATGCTGGCCCACCACCCATGTAGACACAGACCGTCAGCATTTCTTCCAATTCGGCCCGGGTACATTTCAGCTTGTGCAACGCCTTGACGTGAAACCCTATGCAACCTGAGCAGTGCTGGGTTATCCCAATGGCCAAGGCCATCAGTTCCTTGTTTTTTGCGCTAACCACGCCTTCACTCATTGCTGCGCGGGCCAGTTGTCCAAACGCCTGCATTGCCTCAGGCTGGGTTTTTCGCAATGGCACCAGATTCTCATTGATATTTTGAATCAGGCCAATATGGTCAAAAGTACTCACGAAAAGGATCCTTTCAAATTAGTTGAACAGTCAAATGTTGTTCCACAACGACTCTTTCGACACAAGACGGGAAATTCAAATTGCATCGGATCGGAGCAATAGGTGACATCTTAATATACCCCATGGAGTATTGTAGTGTGAGACCGAATTGGCTCACAGATTCAGCGTGTTCTGCAATACGAAACCCTGCACTGTCCCTCATGCGCCAACCACCACCTGGCGACTAAACAGGTCGATCACGTCTGTCAAATACAGCCAACCCTCATCAGTTCGAGCGGCCGATGGTGAACATCATCTATCGATTGAGGCATTCAATGCATCCACCCCCCAAACATGTTTGCATACGGTAATACGCACCGCACCCTTGACTGAGTCATGGTTTTGCTAACAGGGGGTTACCGGTGGGGCGCATCGTGCTTTTTTGCATTGTTCACCACCCCGTGCGTGGAACAATTTTTCTGTTGTCCACCGATACGTCGCTGACTGCCTTGGAGATACTGCAGCTTTACGGATATCGTTTCAAGATCGAGTTGGAGTTTCGCCAGGCTGTTCATTTCATTGGTGCCTACGCTTATCACTTCTGGATGCTTGGCATGAAGCCGCTGCGCCGTGGCGCGGGCGATCAGTACCGGCATCGAACCTCAGATGAGTACCGTGCCGCCTTTCGCAGAAAGCTGCGCGCCTACCACGTCTATGTCCAGCTCGGCTGTATTGCTCAAGGCTTGCTGCAGCACCTGGCAATCAACCACACTG
>CAIYNH010000218.1 GCA_903927495.1 uncultured beta proteobacterium | reverse complement strand
TGATGGCTGGTGCCTGGCTCAGCAGTGTCAGTCGCAGTATTTTCTGCTGCGTCGGGGTTTGTCCAAGAGATGCTCATTGTGTTGTTCCTGTCACCACTGACCAGTTTCCATGCGAATAGCGACTTCACAGTCGGCAAAAATTTCAAGCTTTGCGATTTTCACGCGCACCCCTTTGACACCGGGCAACTGCATCAACCGCGCGGCCAGTTTGCCAATCAGGGTCTCGAGCAGATTCACATGCTCGGCGGTGCACTCGTCGATGATGATTTTGCGCACCTTGCGGTAGTCCAGCACATGCGTGATGTCGTCATCACAGGGTAGCAGCGGCTGCGCGCCCAGGCTCAGTTCGGCATCAACCTGAATCGGTTGTGGTGTGATTTTTTCAGTTTCCAGAATGCCCAGGCTGGCATCAAAGCGCAGGCCGGTCAAGGTCAGGGTTTGGTAACCTTGAGTCAGGGCGACATCTTGGGCTGGAGTCAGAGTGGGCTGGGTCATGAATTGGAACTGTCAAAAAAAGAGGGCCAAAGTGGACAGGTGACGTGCGTATTACAGCAAGGAGAAGTCGCGCTCGAATTTCATCAGATGCTGACCCCCGTCGACCAGCAAGGTGGTGCCGGTAATGGAGTTGTTGTTCAGGGCAAACACCACCGTGGCCGCCACATCGGCGGCGGTGGATGAGTGACCCAGCGGTGCGAGTTTGTGCAGTGTCTCGAACTTTTCCGGGGTCAGCATGTGGCTGGTGAGCGTCAGACCGGGTGCGACGCCTACCACCCGGATGCATGGGCTCAAGGCCAGGGCCAGCATGGTGTTGGCGGCCTCAAGTGCAGCTTTGGAGAGTGTGTAGCTTAAAAAATCAGGGTTTGGGTTCCAGAGTTTTTGGTCCAGCAGGTTGATGACAACCCCTCGCGCACCAGCGCCTCGGGTTTGCAGGTGGGCATGCAAGGCCTGACTCAGCAAAATGGCCGCACCGGCGTTTGAGCGCATGTGCTTTTCCATGGCGGCAAAGCTGAAGGTGTCAGGGGTGTCGTGCTCAAACGTCGAGGCGCTGTTAACGATGGCATCGACCTGGCCTAACTCTTCTATAACGCCGGGCAGCAGGTTGCGAACTGCGGTTTCATTTGCCAAATTGGCTCTAAAAGAGGCGCTATAGCCCGCCAGTCGTGCACAGTCAGCTACTGTTTTACGAGCATCTTCAACCGAATCCCGGTAGTGAACTGCGACCTTCCAGCCGTCTTTTGCCAATGCCAAGGCGATTTCCCGGCCCAGTCGTTTGGCAGCGCCGGTGACTAAAACGGTGCGCTGGATTTTTTGCTTGTGGGAGGTAGGGGACATTCGAGGACAATTCAAAGTCTATGACAACAGACCACAGTTTAACGAGCGAACTTGTTCGCCATATCACGCGGGCCATTCAGGATGCCGGCGGCTGGATTGGCTTTGATGACTTCATGAGTCAGGCTTTGTACAGCCCGGGCCTGGGTTACTACGCGCACGGCAGTGCCAAGTTCGGCGTATTGCCGTACGCTGAGCAGGAAGGCAAGCGGGTGGCGGGCAGTGATTTTGTGACCGCCCCAGAAATGACTCACCTGTTTGGCTGGACGCTGGCGCAGCAGGTGGCGCAGGCCCTGCAAGTGACCGCTACCCATGAGGTTTGGGAGTTTGGTGCGGGCTCTGGTGCACTGGCTTTGCAGGTGCTGCAAGCCTTGCAAGCGCAAGGCGCGGCCTTGCCTCGCTACACCATCGTGGACATTTCGGATAGTTTGCGCGAGCGTCAGCAGGCCGAGTTGGCTGCGTTTTCGGAGCAAGTGCGCTGGGTCGACGCACTGCCCGAACAGATGCAAGGCGTGGTGCTGGGTAATGAAGTGCTTGATGCCATGCCGGTCAAACTGTTGGCCCGGGTTGCGGGTGTTTGGCATGAGCGTGGTGTGGTGCTGGTGGATGGTCCAGAGGCGCAAGTGCAGGGGCATCCATTTGCCTGGCAAGACCGCGTTACCGAATTGCGTGCGCCGCACGAGATTGAGGGTGAGCACGACTACCTGACCGAAATTCACCCGCAGGGCGAGTCTTTCATGCGCACGCTGGCCGATAAGCTCACCTGTGGCGCTGTGTTTTTGATCGATTACGGCTTTCCGCAGGCCGAGTACTATCACCCGCAGCGCCACATGGGCACGGTGATGTGTCATCAGGCGCATCAGGTGGACGCAGACCCGTTGGTCAGTGTCGGCCAGAAAGACATTACCGCCCATGTCAATTTCACCGGCATCGCGTTGGCTGGCATCGAGGCCGGCCTGGGCGTGCTGGGCTACTGTAACCAGGGCCGATTTCTGATGAATTGTGGCTTGCTGAGCCAATTGGAAGCAGCGGATCTGCCAACCCGGGTGATGGCGCAAAAGCTGATCATGGAGCATGAAATGGGCGAGTTTTTCAAGGTCATCGGTTTTCACAAGGGCGAGCCCTGGCATGCGCTGGGCTTCGAACATGGCGACAAAACCCACAAACTTTAGGATCCGTACATGTTTCGCTGGCTCATCGTCGTTTTTCTGGCTCTGGTGCTGATCAACGGCCTGACCCCGTGGCTGCAAAAAATGGGCTTTGGCAAGTTGCCGGGCGACCTGCGATTCAGGATTTTCGGGCGAGAATTTTTCATACCTCTGACCACCACCATTCTGCTGAGTATGGTTGCTGCAGCGGTTTCCAGGCTGCTTTGAGTAGCAAGCGATGCCAGCAGCCCAAGCACTTTCCGGCCCCCAAAAGGCTTTGAATAAGCTGGGTTTGGTGCGCCCGATTGATTTGGCCCTGCATTTGCCGCTGCGCTACGAGGACGAAACCAGCATTGTCAAACTGTGCGATGTACGCGAGGGTGACATGGCGCAAATTGAAGGCGTGGTGACGCATGCCGAGATTAAGCTGAGCGGACACCGGCAATTTCTGGTGACGCTTGACGATGGCACCGACACCTGTTTGCTGCGTTTTTTCACCTTTTACCCATCCATCCAAAAGGCCTTGGCTGTGGGCAACCGGGTCCGGGTACGCGGCGAGGTCAAGGGCGGTTTTGCCGGTTTGACCCTGATGCACCCGGCATTTAAGCCGGCCGGGGGCGAGTTGGCGCAGGCGCTCACGCCGATCTACCCGACCGTGGCCGGCTTGCCGCAAGCCTATTTGCGCAGGGCGATTGATGGCGGCTTGCGGCGTGCTGAACTGAGCGACACCGTACCTCCAGAGTATGCGAGCAAAATTGACCTGAAACACCTGTGGAGCTTGCGGGAGGCGCTATTTTTTTTGCATAACCCAAGGCCTGATGTTTCACTTGCAAATCTACAAGACCAAAGCCATCCGGCATGGCAGCGGATCAAGGCTGAAGAACTGCTGGCACAGCAACTTTCGCAATTACAGTCCAGGCAAGCGCGGGCGCGATTGTGTGCGCCTCCATTGATGGGTGCAGCGGGGCGGGTACCGGGGCTTTCTTTGCACCAGCGCTTGCTGGCGGCATTGCCATTTGAACTTACCGCAGCGCAGGCCCGGGTGGTCACAGAAATTACGGCCGACTTGAGTCGGGCGGTGCCAATGCACCGGTTGCTGCAAGGTGATGTGGGCGCTGGCAAAACAGTGGTGGCCGCGCTCGCCGCTGCGGTGTGTATGGATGCCGGCTGGCAATGTGCCCTGATGGCACCCACTGAAATATTAGCAACGCAGCATTTTGCCAAGCTGGTGGACTGGTTGGCACCTTTGGGTATCAAGACTGCGTGGTTGACCGGAAGTCAGAAAACCAAGCAGCGTCGTGAAATGCTGGCGCTGATCGACAGTGGTGAGGCTGCGCTGGTGGTGGGCACGCACGCCATTATCCAGAGCAAGGTGGTGTTCAAAAATCTGGCTCTGGCCATCATAGATGAACAGCACCGCTTTGGTGTCGCGCAGCGGTTGGCCTTGCGCAGCAAGTTAAGTGACAGAGTGGACGGCTCCGGGGCCGACCTCGCATCGCAGGGCGAGGAGATCAACGCCAGCGTCGGTGCGCTGGAGCCGCATCTGCTGATGATGACTGCGACCCCTATTCCGCGCACGTTAGCCATGAGTTATTACGCCGATCTGGATGTGTCGACCATCGACGAACTTCCGCCCGGGCGCACGCCGATTGTCAC
>CAIYNH010000217.1 GCA_903927495.1 uncultured beta proteobacterium | reverse complement strand
GCAAAGACCTTGTTTGAAATACCGTTTGTAGTGGTGTTCCGCTCTGACCACCCATTGAACACAAAAACAAACGTTACTTGGGATGACGCCCTGCGCTTTCCTGTCATTGCACTCAAGGGAGAGTTTACGCACCGCCTGCGGGTCGATTTGCATGAATCCCTGCACGATGAAGCGCTCAATCCGGCCAATGAGGTGGCCTTTATGACCACTGCATTTGCCATGGTGAGTGCCGGGCTGGGAGTGACGACCTGCTTGCCCTACGCGGACAGCCTGATTCGCTTGCACCAGTTGCAAAGCCGGCCCCTGCTCAACCCCGTGGTGAGGCGAAAGTTTTTTGTCTTCACGCGTCGCGACCGCCCACTGTCTCCGGCCGCGGCTCGATTTTCTCGGTACTTGCAAGAGTATGTGATAAAGCAGCATTGGTGTGCCTGACAGCATGTTGGTTTTACATCCGCGCGCACTAGCTTCACTCGGTACAATTTGGCGACAAAACACAATCAACGCGAGGCAGTTTGAAAAAAGTACTTCGTAGCAGGCACTTCACCGGGCTTATCTATGGCTCGCTGCTGCTGTTAGGAGTTACTGCGGCAGGAACCGTGGGTTACTGGTATATCGGTAGCCCGACGGCCACCTGGGTGGACAGTTTCTACATGACCTTTATCACCATCGCCACCATTGGCTATGGTGAAGTGGTCGACCTCAGCACCCACCCCATGGGACGGCTGTTCACCGTGTTCATCGCCATCATTGGAATCGGCAGCATGAGCTACCTGTTTTCGACCTTCGTGGCCTTCTTGATTGATTCCGATCTCAATGCAAATCTGAGGAATAAGCGCATGGAAAAAGAAATTGCCAAGCTGACTGGCCACTACATTGTGTGCGGCATTGGGCGGGTAGGCTCCAATGTCGCGAGCGAATTGTTCAAGACCCATCGCACGTTTGTGGTGATCGAGAGCAGCCGCGAAGTGCTGGACAACTGGCTGGAGTACCACCCAACGGCCCTGTACGTGCACGATGACGCGTCCGATGATGTGGCTCTGTACAAGGCAGGGCTTTCTAATGCCGCCGGTGTGTTTGCGGTCACCGGCGACGACAGCCACAACCTGATGATTTCGCTCTCGGTCAAGATGCTCCAACCCAAGGCGCGGGTGGTGGTGCGTCTGCATGACATCCGCAACTCGAACAAGGCGCGCCGCGCCGGCGCAGACGAGATTGTTTCGCCCGACTTTGCTGGCGGCATGCGTATTGCCTCGGTCATGGTGCGCCCCCACGTGGTCAACTTTATGGACCAGATGCTGCACAGCGATGAAGGCTTGCGCGTCGAAGAAGTCATTGCACCGGCCACCCTGCGTGACACGCTGCTTGCACATCTGTTACCCAAGTCGCGCGACTATCTGGTCATGGCTACCCACACCAATGGAGCTTGGGTGTTTAACCCGCCAGACGAGCACATAATTACTGCTGGCACCGCATTGGTCATGATGACGGGACCTGGTGGGCGAGCCGGTATTGAAAAACGCCTTAAAGCCTGAAATCCCATGCAGTGCAAGCGCGAGTAGCTCTCGTTTTTATAGCTTTTTCAAGCGCTGGAGTGCTTCAAGCAAGGTCTCGTCCTGCTTGGCGAAGCAAAAACGTATCACCCGCTGGTCATAGCCATTACCATAAAAGGCCGACAAGGGAATTGCGGCCACGCCGACCTCTTTCGTGAGCCACTGGCAGAAATCGGCCTCACTCAGGTCGCTCACCTCCGAGATATCGACGCACTGAAAGTAGCTTCCCTCACAGGGTAAGAGCTTGAACCGCGTCTGGGTCAGTCCATCGCGGAACAGGTCGCGCTTGCGCTGGTAGAAGGCGGGCAACGTCAGGTACGGTGCCGGATTGGCCATGAAACCGGCCAACCCGTATTGCATGGGGGTGTTCACCGTGAAAACATTGAACTGATGCACCTTGCGAAACTCCGCCATCAGTGCCGCCGGAGCCGCTACATAGCCAACTTTCCAGCCCGTGACATGGTAGGTCTTGCCAAAGCTCGACACGATGAATGCGCGCTCTGCCAGGCCAGGGTAGCGCGCTGCACTCTCATGAAACGCCTCGTCAAACACCATGTGCTCATAAACCTCGTCGCTAATCAGCAGCACGTTGGTAGGGGCCAGAAGATCCTGCAGCTTGCGCATGTCCTGCGCGGACCAGATGGTAGCGCTGGGGTTGTGTGGCGTGTTGATGATGATGGCGCGGGTTCTGGGAGTAATGACCGCGCTGATTGCCGCAAAGTCGGGGCGGAAGGTCCCAGGGG
>CAIYNH010000216.1 GCA_903927495.1 uncultured beta proteobacterium | reverse complement strand
TGGCGTGGTGCCACGCCTGAAACAAATGACGGTCGTGGGCACCTTTGACTCGGGCCACTTTGAATACGATTCGGGCCTGGTGCTGCTGCACATTACCGATGCCGCACGTATATTTAGGCTGGAAGGGCCGACTGGCGTGCGTGTCAAGCTATCAAATTTGCATCAGGCTCGGGAGGTCGCAGCGCAACTGGCAGGTACTTTGTCGGACGACTTGTTGATTCGTGACTGGACCCGGCAAAACCGCACCTGGTTTGCCGCCGTGCAGGTGGAAAAACGCATGATGTTCATCATCCTCACCTTGATCGTGGCAGTGGCGGCGTTTAATCTGGTGAGTACGCTGGTGATGACGGTGACCGACAAGCGCGCCGATATCGCAATTTTGCGCACCTTGGGGGCGAGTCCGGCCAGCATCATGGGTATTTTTGTCGTGCAAGGGGCGATGGTGGGGGTCATCGGCACACTCGCCGGACTGCTGCTGGGCTTGGGTGTGGCGTTCAATGTGGATGTGATCGTGCCCGCTCTTGAGCAGTTGTTTCATGCCAATTTTCTGCCTAAAGACATTTACCTGATCAGCCGCATGCCCAGCGACCCGCAGCAAGGCGACATTTTGCCGATTGCCGTGATTTCCCTGGTGTTGGCCTTTGTGGCCACGCTCTACCCGAGTTGGCGCGCCAGCCGCGTGAACCCGGCGGAGGCCTTGCGCTATGAATAAGGTGGTGCTGAGCGCACGCGGTTTGACCAAACGCTTTAACGAAGGCCGACTCGACGTGAGCGTGCTGCAAGGCGTAGACCTTGACGTGTCCGCTGGTGAAACGCTGGCCATCGTCGGCGCCTCGGGTTCCGGCAAAAGCACGCTGCTGCATTTGATGGGGGGGCTGGATGCGCCAAGCAGTGGGTCAGTGTTGCTCAATGGCGTTGATATGGCCCGGCAAAACGAGGCGGAGCAGGGCCGAATGCGTAACCAATACCTCGGGTTTGTCTATCAATTTCATCATTTATTGCCAGAATTCAGCGCCTTGGAGAATGTCGCCATGCCGCTATGGATCAGGCGTCTAGAGCACGCCCAGTCTGCGCAAATAGCTTCTGAAATGCTAGCAAACGTTGGTCTGCAAAGTCGCCTGCAACATCGCCCGTCTGAACTCTCTGGCGGTGAACGTCAGCGCGTAGCGATTGCCCGTGCCCTGGTCACTCGGCCAGCCTGCGTGTTGGCCGATGAGCCCACTGGCAACCTCGATCGCAGCACCGCCCACGGCGTCTTTGACCTGATGCTGGAACTGGCACAAACCCAGGGCACAGCCTTTATCGTGGTGACCCATGACGAGGCGCTGGCCGCACGCTGCGCCCGCCAGTTGCGGCTGGTGCAGGGCCGGTTGTCACAAGGCTGAGGAGGCTCTGATGGCGCTGTGGATCGACACCCATTGCCATCTCGATGCAAAAGAGTTTGAGACTCTAGCGCATACTGGTCGGGAACAAGGCGCTATCAATTCTGATTTGATGCATGACCAGTCGCAGTTATACGAAGTGAACCAGCGCTGTTGTCAACTGATTCAATGCGTGATTCCGGCTGTCCATGTTGCCAACTTTGAAACCGTCCGTCGGTTGGCCCATGCCGGGGGTAATAGCTACGCGCTGGGCATTCACCCGATGTATGTAAAAGATGCGGATGATGAGGACTTGAGTCGGCTCAATAGAGCGCTCAATCAGTATCGCGATGACCCGCGCCTGGTGGCTGTGGGTGAAATTGGCCTGGACTTCTTTGTCCCTGAACTGCGCGCCAGCCCATGGCTTGAGCGCCAACAGCACTATTACCTGGAACAACTCAAACTGGCGCGTAAATTCGATTTACCTGTGCTCCTGCACCTGCGGCGCTCGGTCGATCAGGTGCTGAAAGGTTTGCGAGATGTGGTTCGCACCGAGTCCGGCAAGCAGACGGATGGTGCCAGGGTTGGGTCGGCCTGGCGCGGCATCGCCCACGCCTTCAATGGCAGCGAGCAGCAAGCCAGGGCATTCACTGAACTGGGGTTGAAACTGGGTTTTGGCGGTGCTTTCACCTTCGAGAGGGCCTTGCAACTGCGTCGCCTTGCCTGCAACTTGCCACTTGATGCCATCGTGCTGGAGACTGATGCACCCGACATGCCACCGCGCTGGCTCTACAAAAGCGCTGTGCAGCGTGCCGCAGGCGAGTTGCAGGGCATCAACTCTCCTGCCGAATTGCCTCGCATTGGCCTGGAGTTGGCGACGTTGCGGGGCATTTCCGCAGATGAAGTAGCGGCGGTTACCAGCAGGAACGCTTTGACAGCTTTGCCGAGGTTGCGGATCAAGAAATACGAAAATTGCCAGAGTAGCGTTTTTGATGCTGTTGATGCTTTGTCGCCAAGTCCAGTTGTATCAAGTTGGTGATCGGAAAGTTGGTTTAGGGATAATCCCGCCATCTTGAAAAAAAACGCATCCAAACTCCCCGAAGTTAACTTCTCTGAAGACGGCCAGATTCGGCACTTGCACCTCGGTACCGAATGGGTTCAGGGTTCCATGTACCTGGACAAACCCACGGCACTGGTGCACGAATACATACAGCGCATGATGGCCTGGTTGCTGTTTGTTGAACCTGATACCGTAAGGAGCCGCCAGGCGCTGCAGCTCGGCCTTGGGGCGGGGTCGTTGACCAAGTTTTGCCACAAAGAGCTGCGCATGAAAACCACCGCAATCGAACTGAATCCGCAAGTATTGATGGCTTGTCGGGGTTGGTTCAAACTGCCTGCCGAGAATGGTCGCATTCAGGTCGTGTTGGCTGATGCTGCGCAAGAAATACAAGACCCAAAATGGTGGGGTAGCGTAGATGCCTTGCAGGTTGATTTGTACGACCATGAGGCAGCAGCGCCGGTGCTCGACAGTCTGCCGTTTTACAACCATTGCCGACGTTTGCTCAGCCCCGAGGGTTGTATGACGGTGAACCTGTTTGGCCGCGCCTCCAGCTTTGCCCGCAGTGTCGAAAAGATTTCGGCAGCGTTTGGCAAAGAGGCAGTCTGGGCTTTCAAGCCGACTCGTGAGGGCAACACTGTGGTCTTGGCGCAGTACACGCCAAGCCGCCCCAAACGCGAGTTACTGCTGGCGCGCGCCGAAAGCATTGAAAAACAGTGGGGGCTGCCGGCCACCAAATGGGTGCGGGTGTTCAAGCCGATGCTGACATGAGTCACAACCTGCGCAAACCCTCTGGTCATGCCCACGCTGGGCTGCTGGACTGGCGCAGTCTGGTGCAGTGGTTGCAAGCCGATGCGGTCATCACGACGGCGGAAGCCCAGCGCATTCATACCCGCTGTGCTCAGGCTGAGAGTGTTCAGCACCCGCTGATGCGGTTGGCCAGCGTGGCCGTGCGACGCGCCGTTGACGACAAACCGCTGGACATCGAGTTGCTAGTCCAATGGCTGGCCGGACATGCCGGACTGGCGTATCTGCGCATCGACCCGTTGAAGGTTGATGTGGGAAAGGTGGCCGACACCATGAGTGCAGCCTACGCCGAGCGGCACAAAATATTGCCACTGCAGGTGACTGCGAACGAGGTGGTGGTAGCCACGGCCGAGCCTTACCTGAGCGACTGGGTGGCTGAGGTAGAGCGTCAATCGCGGCGCAGTGTGCGCCGGGTGCTGGCCAATCCTCAGGATATTCATCGTTATACCGTTGAATTTTTTGCGCTGGCCAAGTCGGTGCGCACAGCTGCCAAGGCCGGCAGCAATGCCAGTGCAAGCTTTGAGCAACTGGTGGAATTGGGCAAGAGCAACAAACAACTCGACGCCAATGACCAGAGTGTGGTGCAGGTGGTGGACTGGCTGTGGCAATACGCGTTTGACCAACGTGCCAGCGACATCCATTTGGAACCTAGGCGTGAGCAGGGCGTGATCCGCTTTCGCATCGATGGCGTGTTGCACCCCGTCTATCAGATGCCAATGGGGGTGCTGGTTGCCATGACCGCACGCATCAAACTGCTGGGGCGTATGGATGTGGTTGAAAAACGCCGTCCGCAAGATGGTCGCATTAAAACCCGTAATCCTGGCGGTGACGAGGTTGAAATGCGGATTTCAACCTTGCCCACGGCATTTGGCGAAAAGATGGTGATGCGCATTTTTGACCCGGACACCACGGTCAAAGACCTCGATGCGCTGGGTTTCTCGGCACATGATGCTCAGCGCTGGGAGTCACTGGTGAAGCGACCCAATGGAATTATTTTGGTGACCGGCCCGACCGGCTCAGGCA
>CAIYNH010000215.1 GCA_903927495.1 uncultured beta proteobacterium | reverse complement strand
TAGCTGTGGCTTCCAGCCGCAGACGCTGGGGAAAGCGGCAAGATGCCGCTTCCACAAGTGCCACGCCTGATTCCGATTTTTGTCGCATTTGCTTAGCGCGGATCAGGAAGTCTGAACTTGATCTGCGGCTTGGAAGCGGCCTTTGAACAGGTTTTTGAAAAAATCCATATGCTATTAATATAGAAGCTGCTAACGCATAGTGCACCTTTGCTACGGCCGAAAAATGCAAAGAAAAGGAAAGGCCAAAAAGTAACCCGAAGTGCGCTCCCTGCCGGACCGTGAGCGGCACCGGCCAATGCTTCACAAGCTGGAGCGTTGCGGCCTTTCAATTTCCAAAAAAACCGGAAGGCGTTGCAGCCTCAATCGACGAGTAGCCAGGCTGTAGTAACGTGCGGGCTACGCTCACTCTCTTTGCCATGACCTTGACCCCATGAAAACACCTGATCACTTCAACACCTTAAGCGCCGACAACCTGCCAGGATTACTTGGCATCATCGTCACCCATGTCGATGCCTTGCAGGTCAAAGCTGTCTTGTCGGTAAAAAAATCACTGATGGCACCCAATGGATTTCTGCATGCCGGCACCGTGGTTACGCTGGCCGACACCACCTCAGGCTATGGTTGTATTGCCAATCTGCCTGCGGGTGCCAGCGGCTTCACCACCCTGGAGCTGAAGTCCAATTTTCTTGGAACCACCCATGACGGCAACATCGAATGCACCGCGACCGCTGTCCACATGGGCAAGACCACACAAGTATGGGATGCCGTGGTCACGCACCAGGAGTCTGGCAAGACCATGGCGCTTTTTCGATGCACGCAAATGGTTCTTTATCCGAAGTGATTCCGATTTCTGATCGATATGACACCATGCGCGAGGCCGCTGACAGTGCTGGCGCACAGCAAGACGAAGCAACAAAGTGTCGGATTGATATGAAAATGGAAAGAGGCTGCGAATCTGCAGAGTTCAAGGGCTCAAGGGAAGCTGAAATTTCCAACACCTCTTTTTCAACAACACTGGAGCCGGCCCGAACCGTCAAAAACGGCACATGGGCTATTTTCGTAAGCCTTATTGAATGCGGGCCTGAGCCTGCAAGGCTTTCAGGCGTTCATCGAGCATACGCCGCGCAATTGCGCCACCCAGTTGGGGTTTGAATTCGTCAAAACCGGCGAACTTTGCAGGCCGCGAGTCTTCCAGTTGCAGCACATGCCAGCCCGCATCGGTCTTGATGGGTTGGGCGGCCATTTTGCCTTTGGCAAGGGTTTTGACGGCGGTCACCAGAGCGGGTGCGAGAGTTGCGGCATTGGCCCAGTCGGTCAGCCCACCACGCTCGCGAGTGAGAGTATCTTGCGAGTAGTCGCGGCTCAGGTCGGCGATCTTGCTACCACTGTTGATCTTGTCTATGAGCAGTTTGGCGGTGGCCTCCTCTTTGAGCAGCAGGTGCCGCAGCAAATAATCAGTATCACCCAATGCGGCCACTTGGCGGTCGTACTCGGTCTTCAGGTCAGTGTCATTGATTTGCAGTTCACGCAGCACTTTTTCCTGCCAGGCCTGCGCCAGGATGTTTTGCTGGGCCAGTTCTGTTTGCGCAAGCAGCAGCGGATTGGTATCGAACCCGGCGCTGCGCGCTTGTTGCGCCATCAAGGCCTGATTGATCAGGACCTGGCGCACGCCCTGGCGCAATTCAGGAGAGTCGCTGACACCCCGGGCCAGCTGTTCACGCAGCAGCACTTCAGCGCGGGCATTGGACTGGGCTTGGCCATTCACCGTGACAAAGGGTTTGGCCAGCTCCAGCGCGAGCTTGGCCTGCGCTTCACTGGGCGCAGCACTTTGGGCCGCGGCAGGCTTGCTGTCTTTGGCAGCTTTTTGTTGTGCAAAAGCGCTCAGACTTGGGGCACAGAGTAGAAGCACAGCCAAGGCATGGGGCAGCAAGTTGAGTGAAACAGGTTTTTTCATGGAAATTGTCCATTAATGGGTTGGTTGACTAGCACGCGATTTTCGCCTTTTTTTTATCGATACTGGTTTTTCCAGACCGGTTGCTGGGCGTTGACGGCTACCAGGCTGCGATCAAGCAGCGGCAGGACTTGAGCCCGATGCTTGACAGACAACACCGGCAGCGCGTTGGCACATCATTTTGAGGCACTGAGTTGCACATTTTGTCTTCGGGCATGGCTACTCGCTGGTGTGGCATTTCTCGCATTCATTTCTTGCTGCAGGCGCTGCAAACAGGTGCATGTTTGATGGAGGATACCGATAACGACTACGCACGCGAAACTACATTTTTATGAAGGTTACGCTGGGCATTTTGGCCAAGACTCGCACACTGGGCTTGATCCCGTGATTTTTGAATGCTGAACAACGTATGCAAGCACGAGGCATTTACTTCAGCAATGCGTTGACTAAAAGAATTGCCGTGCGTGTCGGTGAAGCCAATTAACAAGGTTTCTTGCCGCTGATATCCGTCCTTCAGTCCACACCTCCCCTGGTCAGCTACAACATCGTCGACCCGCGCCGTCTGCGCCGCGTGGAGCACCGACAAACCGGCTTGAAACTGGCTGCGATTGATCGCCGTGATGCGATCCTCAACCGACTATTTACGGGAGGAATTGTCACTCCTGGGTCACCCGAAAAATGCGGTTTTTAAACCACTCATTTTTGAGTTTTCGAGCAAAACATGCCTGCTTCGTTGGCGGCGGGTTGTCGTCCTTCAGGGTAAACCCGTGTGACAAATTGACCATTTCAGCCGACAGTCCAAGGTCATGCGCTACTGAAGACCGGCGCGAGAAGGACGCATCATGCCAGAACCCAAACTGATCCTCGACTATGTTTACGAGCACACTGCAAAACACCCTGAGACTGTGTTCCTGACACAACCCATAGGGGGTGGGCAGGTGGTGAACTACACCTGGGCGCAAATGCTGGACCAAGCGCAGCGCATGGCAACCCACTTGCGCAGCCGAGACTTCGAGCCGG
>CAIYNH010000214.1 GCA_903927495.1 uncultured beta proteobacterium | reverse complement strand
GCACCGATAGATCATGGGTCGGCTGAAACCAAGACGACGCTGAAGTTCAGTGATCGAGAAGCCATCGGCGTAGCCCAGCATCACCTTGGCACGCTCCACCTCTCGCGCAGATGCCACCCGCGAAGCGGAAAGTTCTTGCAGCGTGGCCAGTTGTTCCTGCGTCAGCACCAGCGATGCCCGTTCAGATTTCCTTGCCATGATCACCACTTTCATGAGTTGAAGAGTTATGGCGAATATCATCTATTTGGCAACTGTATTGATGGAACGAACTACTAGTTACCCCCGAAACTAAAGTTAACAGTGTCAATCATGTGGTCTTTTTTATAACTGCGTAGCGTTGCAGTGTTTTAGCACGGGCTATATCGTGTGCAACTATGGGTTTTGGGTAGTTGCCACCCAGCGTGATGCCGGCCATCTGCAATTCCAGCGGCTTAGCGGTCCAAGGCGCGTGAATGGATTTATTGGTTAATTTTGCCAGCTGTGGCAGGTAGCGGCGGATGAACTTACCTTCTGGGTCAAACTTTTCACTTTGACTCACCGGGTTAAATACCCTGAAATAGGGTTGTGAATCGCAGCCGCTGGAGGCTACCCATTGCCAGCCACCGTTGTTGGCAGATTGATCAAAGTCGTTGAGATGTTGTGCAAAATAGCGCTCACCCCAGCGCCAGTCCAGCCCCAGATCCTTCACCAGAAAACTGCCTACGACCATGCGCAAGCGATTGTGCATGTAGCCACTCAGGTTGATTTGCATCATGGCAGCATCCACCAATGGGTAGCCGGTCTGCGCCGAGCACCATGCGGTGAATAACGCCTGTGCTTGAGGGCCACCTTCCCATTCAATACCGTTGTATTCAGGTTTGAATGCGCCAGTGGCTACGTGGGGAAAATTCGCCAGAATTGAAAAATAGAAGTCTCGCCAGATCAACTCGCTCAGCCATACCGCTGCGCCAGAGCTGCCGGCGATTTGTCGTTGCAGCGCTGTAGATGCCAGTTGGCGAACAGATACTGTGCCAAATCGCAGGTGAATGCCCAAGTAGCTTGGGCCTTTGATTGCTGGAAAATCCCGTGTAATGTGGTAATCGTCCATGCGTTCAAAAAAATCTTCAAACAAGTGCTGACCACCACTCTCGCCGCTAGGTATTTTTGGCAGCTCCGGATCAGTCGGTGCAAAGCCGATGGCTGCCAGCGTGGGCACCGGTGCCTGCAAGCCCTCAGGTCGTGCAGCCAGAGCTGCGGTCAGTGGTTGGCAATCGTGTGAATGCAGATCAGCCGGGGTGACGCGAGCCAACCAGTTGTTTTTGTAGGGAGTGAACACGCCGTAGGGAGTGCCGGTTTGGGTCAGAATCTCACGTAATTCAAAAATCACGTGGTCTTTACAGAGTTTGAATTGAATACCGTTGTCATTCAGGGTCTGACCAACCTGAGTGTCGCGTGCAACTGCAAAGGGTTCATAGTCCCGTGCGGCGTACACGGCTTGAACTTGCAGTGCATGGGCGAGTCTGGGAATTTCCTGTTGCGCTATTGCGTAGCGAACAATCAGTCCTGCACCCACTTTGGTACTATTCTGACGCAACGCTGCGTCGAGTTCAATCAGCGATTCACGAATAAACTCAATCCGCCGGTCGACTCTCTCCAGTGATTCCAAAATCTGCAGGTCGAATACGAAAACACAGTGCACACGGATGCATTCGTTGAGCGCCATGTGCAGGGCAGCGTTGTCAGTGACTCGCAAATCGCGTCTAAACCAGATCAATCCAGTTTCATATTTTTGGCTCATGAATACTCCAGGTTCGCCGCTAAAATTGTTCAATGTCTGCAGATTCTGTGCTCACCAACCTGACGAATCATTTCTTGATCGCAATGCCTAGCCTGCAAGATCCATTATTTGGTCGAAGTGTGATCTATCTATGCGAGCATAGCCAGCGTGGGGCTTTGGGACTGGTGATCAACAAGCCGTGTGATATTGATCTGAAAACATTGTTTGAAAAGGTGGAGTTGCCGCTACTTCGTTCGGATCTCATTAGTGCACCTGTGTTTTTTGGCGGGCCGGTTCAGACCGAGCGTGGTTTTGTCCTGCACGAAGCCACGTTTTCACCAAGTGCTAAGCCAGTTGAGCCGATTTTTGCTTCTACCATGGCGATTGCAGGAGGCTTGGAGATGACTACTTCAAAGGACGTCCTGGAGGCGATTTCGGTTGGGGGTGGTCCTCGCAAAGTATTGATTTCACTGGGTTATTCGGCCTGGGGTGAGGGTCAACTTGAGTCTGAGCTGTTTGGCAACAGCTGGCTGACTGTGCAGGCTGACAGTCGGCTTATTTTCGATACTCCGGTGGCGCAGCGTTGGGACGAGGCCCTCCAATTACTGGGTTTGCAAGCCTGCATGCTGTCACCCGACGTGGGTCATGCATGAGTTCATTGCCTTTGTCTGAAGTAGCCGAGATGTTCAGTGTTGCCGCAAATTTGCAGACTTTCATGGCGTTTGACTTTGGACTTAAACGCACGGGATTTGCGGTCGGCAACCGGCTTATGCGCATGGCACAGCCGCAAGGCACGATCGTCGCTGAGGGCAACGCGCGGTTTGACAAG